>CAYMZL010000136.1:0-6452 GCA_964394825.1 uncultured Dehalococcoidia bacterium
TGCGTTCTTCCATGGTCATCGTGTCCCTCCGTCCTGTAATCGATTTTTAAATGCCAGGCATATTCGGATCAGCCAGACGATACCCACCTGAAGCTGAGTGCGCCGGCCGGCGGCCTTCGTTTGTTCCGGGGTGTGAGAAAGCTTGTCTATCTCCCACAAGATGCTTCAATCTCAACTAACAGCTTCCTCAGCAAAGCGGCAAGGCTCTTCCGTTCCTCAGATGTGAGGCCTTCCGTCAGGCGTTCCATGATGCGAAAGTGAGTTTGGCCGGCTGCCTGGATGAGATCGTGACCGCTCTCGGTGAGTTGCACCAGGATCGAGCGCCGGTCGTCGGGGTCAGGCATGCGGCACAGAAGTCCGCGCTCTTCCAGCCTGTCGATCCGCCCAGTGATACCACCGGAAGTAACCAGCAAACGGTTATACAGTTGCGTCGGTGTCAACTTGTAGGGCGGCCCGGCCAGGCGCAGCTCGATCAGCACGCCACATTCCGGAGGACTGATACCGTATTCCGACTGGCCTCGGACCAGTCCCTGATTGATGAAGTGAAAGGCCCTCACGATTCGTAGCACCACTTCTAACGAAGAATCCTCGTAACTCGGCCACGCCTGAGAAGCCTCTCGGACTATTCTGCCGACAATGTCTTCACTCATGCCCTACTCTTAACGCTACGTATCTCGATTGGACGAAACTTCAATGTATCTTAGTACTAAGATACTTAGAAGTAAAGTAATTAATATCGGAGATTACAAAATGAAAAGTTCATGATGCGCCATGGTGCATCATGAACTCGTTTAAGGACCGCCGCTCAGGAACCAAACCCCAGGAACCAGACCGGCTACCGTTACGCCGTGTAGCGGAGCATCACCTCGTTGGTGAAAAGCTCGATTGACCGCATGGCCTGCTCATGGGTCAGGTCGCCTCAGCGGCCTGTGGTATTTCCGCAGCCGGGCCTGCCCGCGCCAGACGCCATCCGCCGGCCAAGAACACCAATGCCGCCAGCAGGCCCATCGACGAGCCTATCAGGAAAACGTCCTTGAATGCATTAATGAAGGCGGCTGCATGGGCCTCTGGGCCGGCCGCCAACCCCACCAGGTGATGGTCGCCGCGCCAGCCGAAGATTCCGCCAATCACCGCCACGGCCAGGACCCTGCCGCAGGCCTGAGACAGGGAGAGGGCCGCCCCAGCGGTGCCAAACCTCTCAGACGGCACGCTGCCCAGCATCAGCGAGTAGGCGGCGGACTGGAACAACCCCAAACCGGCCCCGACTATCCCGATCCGCAAGGCCACCTCTCCCAGGCTGGATGAAGTGTCCAAGAAACCCATGTAGAACAGCCCGGAAGCCATCACCAGCAGCCCAATAAATCCTACCGGCAGAGTGCCGGCGCGGTCGCAAAGCCAGCCTCCGACGCCGGAAGACACGGTGTTCAAGAAGGCCAAGGTGGCCAGCATCAGCCCCAGAGTAAGCGCGCCCCGTCCCAGACTATCGGTTACGTAGAAAGGGAAGATGAACCAGATGACAAAAACGCCGAAGTTGGCCAAGAACATGCTCAAACTGGAGACAGTAAAACCCCGCAGCCGCAGCAGTGGACCGGGCAACACCGGCCACCGGGCCGTCCGTTCGAACCACCAGAAAGCGGCCAGAAATACGGGCGCCAGGGGCAACAAGACCAGGACCACCGGCGAGTCCCAACCGATGGACCGCCCCAATCTCAGGCCGATTATCAGGGACAGGAGTCCGCCAACCAACGTCACGGCGCCGGCAAAGTCAAATGACGGACCCGAGACCGGCCCAGCCCGGCGGCGCTCCAGGAACCAGACCCCCAGAACGATGGCGATCACCGCGAAGGGCACCCGGCCCAAGAAGACCCACTCCCAGCCGAGCCAGCCGACCAACAGCCCGGCCCCTATCGTGCCCGCCACCATGCCCAGGGCCTGGGTGCCCGCAGTGAACCCCATGCTCAAGCCGCGCCGGTGGCTGGGAAACACGCCAGCGGCGATGGCCGGCGATACCGCGTACAGGCAACCGGTGCCCAGCGCCTGCAGCACCCGGAACCCCACCACAGTTTCCAAGTTGGGGGAGAACGCGATGAAAAACATGGTCGCCAGATACGACGACGCGCCAAAGATGTACACCGGCCGCAGGCCGAACCGGTCGGCGAAGCTGCCGGCCCCCATGACCAACGCCGCCTGGGTGGCGATGAAGGCGACAATCACCCACTGGATGCTCTGCAGATCGGCGTCCAGGTCCTCGGCCATCGCCGGCAGGGCCACATTCACCGCCATATCCAGGGTGGCCAGGAACATGCCCAAGCCCGCGGCGGTAGCCACCAGCACTCTGCCCCAGGGCATTTCAGCCCTTTCTGAGGCACTTTGAAGGGGTTGTTCCGGGGGCAAGCTCATAAGTACCGAATTCTACGCCATCTGGTTTGAAAGTCGATACGCCACATCGCGGTTTCCGATTGCAATGCCCCGCTGCTTGTGTTAAAAATCCGGTGATGTATCAGCCTGCGAACCGTCGCTCTGGCACGCCCATTTCCCGTCGTCAAGAACGCGCTCAGACCGGCCAGGAGGTCGCCAAGTGGTAGAAGATTCCGGAAGATTCGATGCCCTGCTCCAAGAGGACCGGACTTTTCCTCCCACCGATGCGTTCAAAGCACAGGCCAACATCTCCGACCCCGGCGTTTATGAGGAAGCCAAACGCGACCCGGAAGCCTTCTGGGCCAAGTTCGCCGAAGAGCTGGACTGGTTCAAGAAGTGGGACACGGTCTTGGAGTGGGACCCGCCCCATGCCAAGTGGTTCATCGGCGGCAAGCTCAACGTGTCCTACAACTGTTTGGACCGGCACCTGACCACCAGCCGCCGCAACAAGGCGGCCATCGTGTGGGAGGGTGAACCGGGAGACCGGCGGGTCTACACGTATTGGGACCTTTACCGCGAGGTCTGCCAGTTCGCCAACGGTCTGAAGAGCCTGGGGGTGAAGAAGGGCGACCGGGTGACCATCTACCTGCCCATGGTCCCCGAGCTACCCATCGCCATGCTGGCCTGCGCCCGCATCGGGGCCGCCCACAGCGTGGTGTTCGGCGGGTTCAGCGCCGAGTCCCTGCGCGACCGTCTCAACGACTCCGAGTCCAAGATCTTGATCACCGCCGACGGCGGATACCGGCGCGGCGGCATCGTGCCGCTGAAACAGAACGCCGACGACTCATTGAATGAAGCGGGCGGTGCGCCCACCGTCGAGAAAGTGGTGGTGCTGCGGCGCACCGAGAGCGCCGACGACAAGATGGTGGAGGGCCGCGACATCTGGTGGCACGACCTGATGGAGGGCCAGCCCCTTACCTGTGAGCCGGAAGAGATGGACAGCGAGGACATGCTCTACCTGCTGTACACCAGCGGCACCACCGGCAAGCCCAAGGGCATCGTCCACACCACGGCCGGCTATCTGCTGGGCACCTACGCCACTTTCAAGTGGATCTTCGACATCAAAGAGAACGACACCTACTGGTGCACCGCCGACATCGGCTGGGTGACCGGCCACAGTTACATCGTCTACGGCCCGCTGGCCAACGGCGCCACCTCGGTGATGTACGAGGGCTCACCCGATCATCCCGGCCGGGACCGGTTCTGGGCCATCGTCGCCAAGTACGGCGTGACCATCCTCTACACCGCGCCGACGGCGATCCGCACCTTCATGCGCTGGGGTGAAGGCTATCCCCAGATGCACGACCTCTCGTCTCTGCGCCTTCTGGGAACGGTGGGCGAACCCATCAACCCAGAGGCCTGGATCTGGTACCACGAGAACATCGGCGGCGGCAGATGCCCCGTGGTGGACACCTGGTGGCAGACCGAGACCGGCAGCATCCTGATCTCCCCTCTGCCCGGAATAACAACCCTGAAACCCGGCTCGGCCACCCGCGCCTTCCCCGGCATCGAGGCGGAGGTCCTGGACGAACAGGGCAACCCGGTGGGCCCCGGAAGCGGCGGTTACCTGACCATCAAGAAGCCTTGGCCGTCGATGCTGCGCACCATCTACGGCGACCATGAGCGGTACGTCGAACAGTACTGGTCGAAGTACCCAAACATCTACTTCACCGCCGACGGCGCCAAGCTGGACGAGGACGGAGACTTCTGGCTGCTGGGCCGGGTGGACGACGTGATCAACGTCTCCGGCCACCGCATCGGCACCATGGAAGTGGAGAGCGCCTTGGTGGACAACTCCAAGGTCGCGGAGGCCGCCTGCATCGGCAAGACCCACGAGATCAAGGGCCAGGCGGTGGTCGCCTTTGTCACGCTGAAAGACAGCGTGGCCATGTCCGATGAGGTCATCGTCGAATTGAAGGCCCACGTGGTGAGCAAGATCGGCGCGATGGCCCGGCCCGACGACATAATCTTCGCCGCCGAACTGCCCAAGACCCGCAGCGGCAAGATCATGCGCCGGTTGCTGCGGGACGTGGCGGAAGGCCGGGCGTTGGGAGACACCACGACCCTTGCCGACCCGGCGGTGGTAGACTCTCTCAAGGAACAATACGGCGACGAAGAATAGCAGACTGATCGTGCCCAGGACGCCGCCGCCGCCGCTGACCTCATATGACAGTAGAAATTCCGAACAATTCCCTGATGGAGGGTAGTAACGATGGCTGGCTATAAGAAACACGAGGCCCAGGACTGGGCTTGGGAGACGCTCAAGGGACAGTGGACCACTTTGGTCACGCCCTTCACACCGGATGACCGCATCGACACGGAGGGCGTCAAGCGGAACGTCCGCCACGTCCGCAGTCTCGGCACGACCGGCGCGGGCTGCACGTGGAACATCGGTGAGTTCTGGAGCCTGACCCGCGACGAGCGGATCGAAGTGATGGACGCCGTCGCCGAAGAGGCCGCGGGCAGTTGGCCCATCGGCGCTCACGTCACTCATACTTCCGCCGCCGAGATGATCTCGTTGGCCCAGCACGCCGAGGACAAAGGGTTCGACTTATTGATCGTCGGGCCCTCCTACATGGTCACCAAGACCGAGGACCAGGTGGTGGAGTTCGTGCGGCTTCTGGCCGACAGCACCAACCTGGCCATCATGTTTTACAATTCGCCCCAGTTCGGCATCACCATGAGCCCCTACGGGCTGGGACAACTGTGCAATATCCCCAACGTGGTTGGCATAAAAGAAGCCAGCTTCAACCAGCAGATATCCATCGAGACCCACCTGTCGCTGGGGAAGGACTATGTGATCAGCACCCCCGACGAATGGATCTTCTTCAAGGGCCAGGAACTGGGCATCCAGCAGCAGGTCATGTTCGCCAACACCTCGGATTGGCGCTTCGACGTGCCCGGCGCCAACAACTACGTCCAGTGGATCGACCGGGCCTGCAAGGGAGACTTGGACGAGGCGTTCTACGAGAAAAATGTGCGCCGGTTAAAAGAACTCTCTGATACTTGGTGGACCAAGACCATGACCAAGTACAACGGCGCACTGCCCGTGTCGATGGTCAAGCATTGGGCCGAGCTCATGGGCCTGGCCGCCGGGCCGGTGCGGCCTCCGCTCTTCGACCTGTCGCCCGTGGAAAAGTCGCAACTTAGAGAAGAGCTGGAGCCCCTAAAACCCAAGCCCGCTCCCCCGGTTCCCGCCGTGCCCGCCAAGTCCCGCGGCTCATGGCTGGACGGCAATAACAACTTCGCTTCGGGCATGCTGCTCATGGTCAGCGTGCAGAACATGGAGGAGGCGTTGGAGGCCGAGCAGGGCGGCGCCGACGTGGTCGATGTTAAGAACCTGCAGGAGGCCTTGGTCGGTTCCGGTCATCCGAACATCGTCAAGGCTGTCCGGGGCATCATGCCGGTGGAGAAACACGTCAGCGTAACCCTGGGCGTGGTCCCCCTCCAGCCTGGGACCGTGGCCATGGCCGTTTACGCCGCGGCTATGATGGACGCCACCTCAGTGAAGGTCGGGTTTCAAGAGGCGAGCTACGAAAAGGCGGTGGAGGTTCTACGGGAGGCCCGGATGGCCCTGGAAGGCTTCAACACCAAACTGGTCGGCTCCGTGTTCGCCGACAATGAGCTCTTCGAAAACGGCCTGGACCCCCTGTGCATGGTCGACCTGGCCAAGGACGGGGAGTGTGACGGGTTCCTCATCGACACCCTGACCAAGGATGGGCGCAACCTCTTCGATTTCATGCCGGAGAGCGTCCTCAAGGACATCGTGCTCAAGGGCAAGGAATTGGGGATGAGCACGGCGCTGTCCGGGCACCTGAAGATCTCAGACCTGGACGAACTGGCCCGCATCAACCCCGACATCGTGGGCGTCCGAGGCGCGGTCTGCGGCAACGGAGAACGGGACCGGGCCGTGGCCTGGGAAGCAGTAGCCGAATTCAAGCGTCAGGTCGACCTCCGCAAGAGCGGCGAGGTTGACGTACATGACGGCGAGGTCGTGCCGGTGAGCGGCTCCAACGGCTGGGTGGACATCGATG
>CAYMZL010000137.1:0-6435 GCA_964394825.1 uncultured Dehalococcoidia bacterium
ACCCCTACACCGCCGAGGGGCTGGGCGCCAGGGACTTCGGCTGGTCAACGCTGATTTTAGATATGTGAGGTGGCGAGGCCCCGCTCCCGGATTAACGTCAGCAATTCAGCGGTCTAATGAGACTTGGGAAAATGGTGGCCGGAGTTCGAAAAACCCAGGCAATAATCAAGGGTTGGTGTTTCGTGGCAATTTCCCTGTATCTCGTCGTGTTGCTGGTGGTTCTGGCGACAATGATTGGACAGGACTCACCGCACCAGGCGCAACACACGCGATGGGAAAACGCAATCGGTCCGACTGTATTGGTTGTTCAGTTATCAGCGTTAAGCCTGTTTGCTTGGGGATTGACCGTTTGGAGTTCCTCTTTGGCGTGGAGAGTGCGGTTGTGTGCGTGGCTGATCTTACTTGCGGCGTTGGTTCCCATGGTCAGTTATTCGCTATATCTAGCGCCGCTCTTGATGACGACGGTGCCGGTCTTATGGCCATGGCACCGGGTAGCGAGAGAAATGGAAAGTTAAGCAAAAAAGCGCCCGCCAGAGGCGGACGCTTTCCTTTCGCTTATCTTGGGTTGCTATTGGAGTCGGTTTAGTTCCGCCTCGGCCGGAAGAGCCGCGAGATGAAGCCGGTCTCGGTGCGGGCTTCGGCGGCCGATTTGCCCGATTCGTAGTCGTCATCGTCGTAGTCCGGGTCGTCCACGGCGGCGGCGATGTCAACCGTTTCTGTGGTATCGATCGTTTCCGGGGTTTCCGGAGCTTCCGGAGTTTCCGGCGATTCGTCTAGGTCCAATGGGATGGAACTCGCCTCGCTGACATCAGGGCCTAAATCGCCCGAACGGGCGGCTATGGCTTGCTGCACCAATGGGTGGTCGTGGTTCAGGTTGAAGGTGCGGCGGCGGCGGTTCTGGCCGGAGGTTTCGTCGCGCCAGCTATGGTTGCCCTTCTGGAAGAAATTGCCGTCGCTCAGGCTGCGAAGTATCTTGCTGACGTAGGTGCGGGAACTGGTCTGGCCCCACCGTTGGGTGATCTCCGCGTGCCCGGCTTCCAGGCCCTGGGATAGGGCGCTGCAGATCTCGGTGACCAGGAAGTTGAAGGCGACGTGACTGACGCCCTCCTGGTGCTCCAGGGTATCGGCCATGAAGATCAGGTCTGAGACGCGGTCCGCAAGCAGACCGTCGTCCGGTTCGGTGGGCATGCCCAAGCCGCTGATGGCTTCCTGCAACGCCTGGGCCAGTTCCAGGTTGTCAGCGAAGGGGGAAGTGGGGGCGCCGGACACCACGAAGTTATCTTCGGAGTTGTAATCCAGGCGGTCCTCTTCGTCATATTGGCCATTGGTGGAGACGGCAGCCACCACTTCCTGGTCGGCATCGGCGTCTTCTCTATGGCCGTCGCCGGAAGGCTCTGGCTCTACAGCTTCCGGCTCCGGCGAGGTCTCGGATTCCTGCTGTCTGGAGCGGGGGGGACGGCCCCGGCGGCGTCCCGGCCTGGAACCAGGACTGGAGAACGTGGCTTCGGTCGCGCCTTCGGGAATGTCCTCGTCGGCCATGATGGCCCAGTCGACCAGGCCGGCGGTGATCAGCCGGATGTTCCCATCCTGCGCCACCCTGGCCATCAGCCGTTTGAATCCCGAGTAGCCCAGCTTCTTCTCGTCAAAGTCGGGGTGACGGCGCATCAGACGCTGCTTGATGGAGGTCAACAGCGGGTTGCCGCCCGCCTTGCGCTCATCCCGGATTATCTCTTCGATGGCCCGGATCATGTCCTGCAGGTCGCCGGCGGATGTACGGTCAGGGGATGAATCGGAGGCCGTCTTGCCGGAGGGGACGGCCTCTGAGGCCGCCTCGGCGGGCACCACCGGGTCCACGTCCACGTCGTAAAGCACCAGTGTGTCCACCTGGTCGGCCAGGCGGCGCGAGGTGCTCCAGGAGACGCCGATGACAATCACATGCTTGCCCATGGTCCGGAGGGCGTTCACCACGTGGATGAAGTCGGAATCCCCAGAGACCAGCACGTAGGTGCCGATGTTGGGGTATGAATGGGCGATCTCGATACAGTCGGCGGTCATCTTGACGTCGACGCTGTTCTTGATGCGGCCGGTGCGTATGCCGTTGGCATTGGTGGCGCCGGGGGAAGGGGCCCTGGTGGGCACGAACACCGGCTCGATGCCGGCGGCGTAGAGGGAGGGCGGGTCGTTGATGAACTGGCTGGCGCCCCGAAGCTCCGGGGCCCTGGTGACCCAGTCCGCGTAGGCCTTGGCGATCACTACGCGTCCGTGGTTGGAAACCTCTTCTTTGAGGGCGGAAACGTTGGGGGTGCGGTGGCCTACGGCCAGACTGATCTTGAAGTTCTCCCAGTCGATGAAAAGGGCGACATCCGTGCCGCGGTTGAGATGGTCCTGCATGCAGTAATACGTCCCGGTGGGCCCGTCATTAGGCTCACACCTGTGTCCTTACCAGTGTAAGGCGCGGCCAAGGAGGAGTCAAGAAACCGTGCGGAGCATTGGGCTGCAACCATCCTTGCGCGGAAGGACCGGGCTGCCCGCCTTTCTTGACAACGGCCACGCTTTCCTAGATTGTACGCCTCGTGTAACACGGGCCGGTCATCGCGGCCGGGTTTCAATCAAACGCTCGTGTTTCGAGACCGGCGGTAAATTCAGAGGTGCGACAAATGGTGGACCGGCCACCCAGACTTGAAGGCAAAGTGGCGATCGTAACCGGCGCCGGTTCCAGCGGCGAGGGAGTGGGCAACGGCAAGGCGGCGTCCATCCTATTCGCCAGGGAAGGGGCCAAGGTGTTGTTGGTGGACTTCCAGGAAGACCGGGCCCGCGAGACTCTTCAGATGATCCAAGAAGAAGGCGGAGCCGCCTCCACCATCCAGGGCGACATGACCAAGCTGGAGGATTGTGAACGGATGGCTGAGGCGGCCATGGAGCGTTACGGCCGGGTGGACATCTTGGACAATAACGTGGGCATCTCCCAGCGGGGCACGGTGGTGGAGGTCAGCGAAGAAGACTGGGACCGGGTCATGACGGTCAACCTGAAGACCATCATGCTGGCCAGCAAGGCCACCATTCCCCACATCATCGCCAGCGGCGGCGGCGGGGCAATCATCAACATCTCGTCCATCGCGGGACTTCGGGCCCATACCAGCACGCCCTACACCGCGTCCAAGGCTGGAGTGATTGGACTGACCTTCTCCATGGCCGCCGACCACGCCGCAGACAATATCCGGGTCAACGCCATCGCGCCCGGCTTGGTCTACACCCCCATGGTGGCCCCGCGCATGAACGACGACCTGCGCCAGTACCGCACTCAGGCCGCTCCGCTCAAAACCGAAGGCACCGGCTGGGACGTTGGATACGCCGCGCTGTTTCTGGCCAGCGACGAGGCCCGGTGGATCACCGGCGTCTGCCTGCCGGTGGACGCGGGCCTGACCGCCGTTCACCCCGGCACTTTTAGCCCGATGAGCCAGCAGACGAGGTATTAGCCGCGGAGGCCTCACGCCAACTTTCTCGCGGTGCGGGAGAGGAAGAAAGCCCTTTTCCCCTCTTGGGGGAAGGTTGGGATGGGGGCGAAATTCCTCCGCACCCATCAAACTCCAACCATAAGGAGCCCTACCATGCGTCTACGGGGAAAGGTAGCCCTCATCAGCGGTGGCAGCCGGGGCATGGGCGCCGTTGAGGCGGCATTGTTCGCCAGAGAAGGAGCCAAAGTGGTGGTGGGCGACGTGCTCGAGGACGAAGGCCGCAGCCTGGTTGAAAAGATCACCGGCGAAGGCGGCGACGCGGTCTTTGTGCGGTTGGACGTGACCAGCGAGACGGACTGGGCGGCGACCGTTTCAGAGGCGGTGAACCGCTACGGCAAGCTGGACGTGCTGGTGAACAACGCCGGAGTCAGCGCCAGGGGTTCCATCGAAGAGACCACCGTGGCCGATTGGGACCGGGTGATGGACATCAACGCCAAGGGGGTGTTTCTTGGCACCCGCTGCGCCATCCCCGAGATGCGCAAGGCCGGAGGCGGGTCCATCATCAACATCTCGTCCCAGTTGGGACTGGTGGGCATGAAAGAGAGCAGCCCCCAGTACCAGGCGTCCAAGGGGGCGGTCAGGCTGTTCACCAAGTCGGCGGCGATCCAGTACGCAGCCGAGGGCATCCGGGTCAACTCCGTTCATCCCGGCCCCATCGTCACCCCCATGACCGAGGCGCGGCGGTCCGACGCGGCCGTGCGGCGGATGATGCTCTCCAGGATTCCTTTGGGCCGCTACGGCGAGTCCGAGGACGTGGCCTACGGAGTCTTGTACCTAGCCTCCGACGAGGCGTCCTTCGTCACCGGCAGCGAGTTGGTCATCGACGGCGGTTGGACGGCCCAGTAGGCTTGTGCGGGTCAACACAACGAAAACCCGCCCGAGCGGAGCCTGTCGAACGGCGCATAGTAGGTGGTTCGACAAGTCCGATTTCATCGAGACTCTCGACTGCGGTCGGAGCTCACCATGAGCGGGCGCCCACCTGATTTTCGCTCATCCTGAGCTTGTCGAAGGACCGATCGAGTTGGATTTCCGGATCTTGCAACAGCCTCTAGGTTGACGCCCGGCCCCGGCGCAGGGCCCGTCCCGGCAGTTCGCCGGTGTTCTGACCGTTGTCGATGACCACCCGCCCGTTCACTATCACGTAATCGATGCCCACTGGGTAATGCTTGGGGTCGTCCTTGGTGGCGTGGGTCTTGACCGTGTCGGGGTTGAAGATGACGATGTCGGCTTTGAAGCCGTCCCGCAGCAGACCCCGGTCCGGCAGGCCCAGTCGCTGGGCCGGGAACGAGGTCATCTTGCGGATGGCCTCGGGCAGCTTCAGGTGCTGCTCTGCCCGGACGAACTCGGCCAGCACGATGGGGAAGCAGCCGTAGGTGCGGGGATTGGGGTACTCGCCGAAGAGGATGGAGTCGCTGGCGATCATTCCCGCCGGGTGGGACACGAAGGCGTAGAGGGTCTGGGCGTTGGTGCCCAGGCCCACGGTGGATATGCCCAGGTTCTCTTCGATCAGCAGGTCGAACAGGGCGTCGGCCGGGTCCTGTTCCCGCATCTCAGCGATATCGGTGATCAGCTTGCCGTCGTATTGCTGGTTCTGGGGCTGGGTGAAATTGGTCAGCCAGTTGTTCTCCAGCCGGTCCCGGGAGAGCTCCCGCTTCATCCGCTCCCGGTCGTCGGCGTCCCTGAGCGCGGCCATCAGCCGTTCCGGCCCGCCGTCCTTGGCCCAATGGGGCAGGCCGATGGTCGGCGTGGTGCCCGAATAGGGGTAGGTGTAACAGTCGAAGGTCACGTCCATGCCTTCGTCGCGGGCCTTCTCCACCAGTCCGATGTAATCCAGGTGGCTGCCCACGCCGGGGGCGCTCTGCCGATAGTGGGTCAGGTGCACCGGGCAGTCGCCGCCCCGGCCGATCTCGAGGGCTTCCTCCCACGGGGCCAGCAGACCCTGTGACCGCAGACTGGCGCGGGTGTGGGTGTGGTAGTGACCGCCCAGCCGGGCCGCCACACCGGCCAGTTCGGCCAGTTCGGAGGTGCTGGCGTAGGCGCCCGGCGGATAGTCCAGGCCGGTGGAGAGGCCCCAAGCGCCCTCTTCCATGGCCTCCCGGACCACCGATTTCATGTCCTCAAGCTCGGCGGCGGTGGCGGGCCGGTCGTTCCAGCCCACGCTCCAGATGCGCACCGGCGAGTTGCCCAGGATGTAGGCCATGTTGATGGCCACCGAGTTGTCGTACTTGTCCAGCAGGCCGGCCACGGTCAGCCAGTCGGCGGGCAGGGGCGGGTAGCCGTTCAGCCCCGAGTCCAGCCAGATGTAGCGTTCCAGTTCCTCGCGGGACTTGAAGGGGGCGTGGGAGATGCCGTCGATGCCCACCAGCTCGGTGGTCACGCCCTGACGCACCTTGGGGTCGTGGTGGGGCTCGCCCAAAATCGTCAACCCGGCGTGGGAGTGGAGGTCCACGAAGCCGGGGCACACCACATACCCCGTGGCGTCGATGGTCCGGGCCGCTTCCAGGTGCGACACGTCGCCCCGCTGGACGGTCACCCGGTCGCCCTCCACCAAAACCGCGGCGAAGAATCCAGGGCTGCCGCTCCCGTCGATGACTTGGCCGTTGATGATTAAGAGGTCAAGCATGGAATCCTATCTAGTTATCGTTAACTTTGAGCGTGCCTAGGAACATGCTCTACCGATGTTCCAATAGCTCGATCTCTTCCATGGGGAAGTCCCTGGTGTTGGCTGTAATCAGAGTTGCGCCTTCGGCGATGGCCGTCGCGGCTATGAGGGTGTCGGCGGTTGAGAGGGTCGTTCCTCGGCGGGCAAATTCGTACCTGTACCGGCCTGCTTCTTTGGCCGCCTCCCGTGATATCTCGTGGTACTCCATGGCATCAGTCAGAAGGTCTGCGCCAGCTCGTTCCTCCTCGCTGAGCCCAG
>CAYMZL010000138.1:0-6413 GCA_964394825.1 uncultured Dehalococcoidia bacterium
CCGATGGTTCTTCGTCTCCGTGATAATTGAGTGTGAATCTCCTCGCCACGGGGACGGCAATGTCCACTTCGGCTTTCACCAAATGGTTACTTCGGGATACGATTTCCTCCAGGGGTTCCAATACCTGATTCATCATTCCTCCACAGCCCGTCGGGCGTAGCTGCGCCTCGCGGGCGTCTTTGGGGTTTGGGCAAGGTGGAATCTATCGGCGGGATGTTTCCAAACCGTTGCCGTCAATCAATAGAGCCTTTACCTGGTCGTGCCGGACAGTCACGAACTCCTCAGTGTCCAGCATGACGTGATGCCCGTTGGCCCACTCGTCCGGGTAGTCCACCGTCCTCTGGAACACGTTGCTCTCTACCGTCCCAGTATGGCCAGCGTACTTGCCATTCGTGATCGTCACCCTATCGCCACGGCGGCGCATCCATCTCATCGGCCAACCGTAGATAGCGTACATACGGTCGAGGAAGATCGGTCAGGTATCTCAGGATTTTCGAATGAACGCAATGATTATCTAGAACATGATCGAAGTCGTGTGAACAAGGTATGAACTCTATTTATAACCTTCCATGGGCGCCCTGGCCGAAGGTGCTCGCTTCGTGATCAATCTTACGGTGGCGGACTGTCACCTTTTTCTCGCCATCAGGCTTGATACCATGGATGTCATCTTCCCGGGCTAAGAAACGAAGCCACCCATGACGACCATCAGCCAAAATGAATCGGCTGGTGGTAGTCCAGCCGATGGGCCACTACCAGTAAATTTTCCATGCTGTCGTTCGCTATACTTCCTGTTGTTCCGGGACTCCCGGTGACCCGCCCCTCCACCGGTATTTGTAGTCCGGGAACCTTTTCGCCCGCCCCTCCGTCTTAAGCCATGAAAGCAACACCGCTGGACGGAATCCTCAGAACGTACCGGCGGAAAATCTAGGAGAGATGAACACAATGGTCCAAGCAGCGACACGAAGTAAGAAGATGCTGATTCTACTGGGTGCGGCCCTGGCCCTGCTATTGGCGGTGGCCTGCAGTTCTGACGGCAACAAGAACGGGTCGGCAGGCAACATATCCGAACTACTGTCGGCCGTCGGCGGGTCCGAAGCGGCCGCTCAGTTGCTTCGGTTGGGTTCCAGCGCCAACACCGGCATCTTGGTCAGCGGCAGCGGCAAGGCAAGCGGCGAGCCGGACCTGGGCATCATCAGCCTCGGGGTGGAAGCCCTGGCCAACACGGCTTCCGAAGCCCGCGGACAGGCGGCCGTGGCCATCGACCGAATCATCTCGGTCCTTAAGAGCAGCGGCATCGAGGACCGGGACATCCAGACCAGTCACTTCAATATCAGCCCCCGGTACACCTCCCATGAAGTGACCAGATGTATTGATCCCGCAAGACAAGAGGGGCCAACTCCCATAGAGCCCACCGTCGTACCCTCATTAGGCGTACCCGCGCCGGGAGCCCCGGCCGGCGTGGTGGAGATGGAGGTGATTCAGGAATCCAAGGGCAGCGAGTGCCGGGTGGAATTCGAGCGGGTACTGATCGGATATCAGGTGACGAACACCCTGACGGTCAAGGTCCGGGACCTGGACAACATGGGTGGAATCATCGACGGCGTGACCGATGCCGCCGGAGACCTGACCCGCATCAACCGCGTCAGTTTCACCATCGAGGACACCAAGCCCCTCCAGGCTCAGGCGCGGGAAGAGGCCATCGCCGACATGCTGGCCAAAGCCAACGACATGGCCCGGCTGGCGGGAGTCGAACTGGGCAACCTGGTCTTTCTGACGGAGACCGGCGGCGGGGTCCCGCAGTCATTCGCCAGGGGTGAGGCCGCGCCAGCCTTCGGGTTCGCCAACCAGTCAACCAGTATCCTGGCAGGGGAATTGGATGTGAACGTGAACGTGCAGGGAGTCTTCGACATCGGCCCTTCGGGCAATTAGAGGCAGCGGCCATTCCGCGGCAGCGGGGCGGGGTCCGGAATGGACCCCGCCCCGCTTTTTATCCGCCGACTTCCGGTTAGCCGGAGCGTTTCTTACTTGCGGGGCAATACCAGGGTTGTTAGAATTTTGCTACCCAGAACCCCATTGAATCGAACCCCAACGTATTTTCCGCGAGAGCAACATGGTCTTAAGCGGCCGGACCATCCCCACCGCCAGCCGGTTTCATCAATACCTCGCCCGGCAGGACTTCGCCCGGCGCGATTCCAACCGGGCGTCTTAGCCCAGTCAATGAGCCACATGCAAAGGGCCGTTGAATTGGCCCATGAGGTTGTGGGGTCCACCAGCCCCAATCCCGCAGTGGGCGCAGTGCTGGTCAAAGACGGGACTGAGATTGGGGCCGGCGCCACCCAACCCCCCGGCCAAGACCACGCCGAGATCGTCGCCCTGAAACAGGCCTCGGACCAGGCCCGCGGCGCCACCCTCTACACCACCTTGGAGCCCTGCTGCACCTGGGGCCGGACCCCGCCCTGCACCAAAGCCATAATCGCAGCCGGCATCGCCGAGGTCCATTTCGCGGTCATCGACCCCAACCCAAACGTGTCCGGCAACGGCAGGGACGAATTGGCCGCCGCGGGAATCCGGGTGGTGGAGGAAGATGCAGAAGGGGCCCGAGAACTGTACGAGGCCTTCGCCAAGCACATCACCACCGGCACGCCCTTCGTCACCACCAAGTACGCCATGACCCTGGACGGCAAGATCGCCACCCACACCGGAGACTCCAGGTGGGTCACGGGGCCCGAGGCCAGGGGCTTCGTGCAGCGGATGCGCCGGGTCTGCGACGCCATCCTGGTGGGCGTCAACACGGCGCTGACCGACGACCCCTACCTGACCGCCCGGGACGACGACGGCAATCCCTTGGAACGCCAACCCCTTCGGGTAGTTTTGGACAGCGTCTGCCACACTCCCGTCAAGGCCGTCATGTTCCGCCAACCGGGGGCGACTCTAATCGCCACCACTAAGGCCGCCCCGGACTCGCGGATAGAGGCCCTGGAGCAGGCCGGCGCCGAAGTTGTCGTGCTGCCCTCGGGGGAGGACCGGCGGGTGGACCTGCCGGCGTTGCTGAATCACCTGGGCTCCCGAGGCGTGGTGAACCTGTTGGTGGAGGGCGGAGGGTCGGTGCACGGGGCCTTTTTCGACCTGGGACTGGTGGACAAGGTCTACGCCTTCGTCGCACCGTTGATCGTGGGCGGCGAAACGTCCCTGTCCCCGGTGGAGGGCCTGGGAGTGGCCGTCATGGCCGACGCTTGGCGCCTGGCCGATACCCGCACCGAGCAAATAGGACCGGATTGGCTCATAATAGGGTACCCGCGGAAACAATCGCCTGGAGAGCTAGACGGGCCGGGCGTAGAATAGGCGCAAGTGTTGCAGAAATAAAGTGTTTACCGGAATCGTAGAAGAAGTGGGTGTCGTCGCCAAGATCAGCGGCAAAGCCATGACCGTCCGGGCTTCGACGGTCACGGAGGACCTGAAGCTGGGCGACAGCATTGCGGTGAACGGGACCTGCCTCACCGCCGTCAGCTTCAGCGGCAGCGAGTTCTCGGTGGACCTTTCGCCGGAGACGATGCGGCGGACCTCCCTGGGCCAGCTTTCCGAGGGCCGGCCGGTGAACCTGGAGCGGGCCCTCTTGGTCAGCGACCGGATGGGCGGCCACATCGTACAGGGACACGTGGACGGGACCGGCCGAATTATGTCTGCCAAGCCGGAAGGCGACTCCATTATCTTTCGTATCAGAGTCCCAAAACGCTTGAATCGCTATATCGTCGAGAAGGGTTTCGTTGCGGTTGACGGTATCAGTTTGACCGTGGTAAAAAGAAGTGCCTCATCGTTCACCATCGCTGTGATACCATACACGCTGAATAATACTAATTTGGCTTCATTATCGGCTGGGGACCGGGTGAACCTGGAGGCAGACATCCTGGCCAAGTATATAGAGAGTCTTCTGGACCGGTGATCCGGGGCCGGGGACAAAACGTCGCAAGGACAACATCATGCCTCTGTGCAGTCTCGAAGAAGGGCTCGAAGAGCTGAAAGCGGGCAGGTTCCTCATCGTGGTGGACGATGAGAACCGTGAAAACGAAGGCGACCTGGTGATGCCCGCCGACATGGTGACCCCGGAGGCCGTCAACTTCGTCGTCACGCACGCCCGAGGCCTGCTTTGCATGCCCATCATCGGTGAACGCCTGGACGAACTTCAGATGCCCATGATGGTCAGCCGGAACGGCTTGGAAAAGGACCAGACCGCGTTCACCGTTTCGGTGGACTATAACGTAGGCACCACCACCGGCATCTCGGCCGGGGACCGCGCCGCCACCATCAAGGCGATGGTGGACCCAGCGGCCAAACCCGAGGAATTCAACCGTCCCGGCCACCTTTTCCCACTGCGGTACCATCCCGGTGGCGTGTTGGCCCGGGCCGGTCACACCGAAGCTGCCGTGGACCTCTGCCAGATGGTCGGCATGTACCCCGCTGGAATCGTCTGCGAGATCATGGCCGAAGACGGCTCCATGTCCCGGCTCCCCGCCCTGGAAGAATTCGCCGAGGTCCACGGCCTGAAGATCCTGAGCATCGCCCAGATCATCGCCCAGCGCCGCCGGACCGAGCGGCTGATCGAGCGCGTGGCGGAGGCCCGCCTCCCGACCCGCTACGGCCAGTTCCAGGCCGTCGCCTACAAGAGCCACGTGGATGCGGGCGAGCACATCGCATTGACCATCGGCGAGTGGACCGAGGACGAACCGGTCCTGGTGCGCATCCACAGCGAGTGCCTCACCGGCGACGTCTTTGGCAGCCTGCGCTGCGACTGCGGAGACCAGATCGAAATGGCCTTACAGCAACTGGCCGAGGCGGGCAACGGCATCTTCCTCTACATGCGCCAGGAGGGCCGTGGCATCGGCCTCCACAACAAGATCAAGGCCTACTCCCTGCAGGACCAGGGCCTGGACACCGTCGAAGCGAACGAGACCCTGGGCTTCGAGCCCGACCTTCGGCACTACGGCGTGGGGGCGCAGATCCTCCGTGACCTGGGCGTGCGCAAGCTAAACCTGTTGACCAACAACCCCAAGAAGGTGGTTGGGCTTTCGGGGTTCGACCTGGAGATAGTCGACCGGATCCCCGTGGAAGCGGAAGTGACCGACGAGAACCGCAATTACCTGAAGACCAAGAAGGCCCGAATGGGCCACATACTGGGCAACTGCTAGCATCCCACGTACTGGAAAACGAAAAAGCCCGCCTGAGGCGGGCTTTTTATTTGACTTCTGCCGGGCCGATCGACCAACTACGGCGCCACCATCGCCATTCCGGCCTCCGCCGGAAAGACGGATCCGGTTCGCGGACAGGTTTGTTCGAGCGAAGATTGGGCTGACTGCTGGCGGGCCTACTGCCCAACCCTGGACATCAAGTAAGCCTCGATAAATCCGTCGATATCGCCGTTCAACACCGCGTCCGGGTTGGTGCTCTGCAGGTTGGTGCGGTGGTCTTTCACCGATTTATAGGGGTGGAGCACGTAACTGCGTATCTGGCTCCCCCATTCGGCGGCAACTCGTTCGCCCCGAAGGTTGGCCACTTCTTTGGCCCGTTCCTCAGCCTGCCGGGCCAGCAGTCTGGCCTTCAGGATGCGAATGGCATACTCCCGGTTCTGGTGCTGGGAACGCTCGTTCTGGCAGGAGACCACGATTCCGCTGGGGATGTGGGTCAGCCGCACCGCCGAGGCCACCTTCTGCACATTCTGCCCGCCGGGGCCGCTGGAGCGGAATGTGTCCATCTTTATGTCTTCCGACCGGATATCCACCTCCGGTTCATCCTCGGCGGTGGGCAGGATCTCCACCTGAGCGAATGATGTCTGGCGCAGGTTGTTGGGGTCATAGGGGGACAGCCGCACCAACCGGTGGACGCCCTGCTCCGCCGAAAGGTAGCCAAAGGCGTGGGCCCCGCCGATTTCCAGGGTGGCGCCGCGCAGCCCCGCTTCTTCCCCGTAGGAGAGGTCCATTACCTCCAGCGGGCGCTTCCCGGCCTCCGCCCAATGGCAATACATCTGCATCAGCATCTCGGCCCAGTCCTGGGCGTCGGTGCCGCCGGCGCCGGCATGGATCGACACGATGGCGGGACGGTCGTCGTAAGGGCCGGAGAGGGTGAGGTTGATCTCTTCCCTGGCTAGGGCCTTGGCCAGGTCTTCGTATTCCGATTCCAACTGGTCTTGGAGGGACGGATCGTCCTCGGCCAGGGCCAGTTCGGTGAGTTCCACTAGATTCTGAGAACGGGACTCCAGGTCCCGCCAAAGGGCCACGGTGTCCTTCAACCGGCCCAGTTGCTGCATCTTCCGCTGCGCGGCTTGGTGGTCATCCCAGTAGCCCGGTTCGGCCGCCTCGCGCTCCATGACGCTGATGGCGTCTTCTTTACCGGCCAGGTCAAAGACGCTCCACCACCGACGC
>CAYMZL010000139.1:0-6395 GCA_964394825.1 uncultured Dehalococcoidia bacterium
GCGCTGGCCAGATCGGCCACCAAGTCGCCCGGTTGCAACCCCATGAGCCGGCCAAGCCTGTTGGTCAGGCCCAGTCCGCCGGGGTGCAGGGTGTCGCCCATTATCAGCTTGGCCATGTCCGACTGATAGAGGTCGGCGCAGCAGGCCTTAGCTTCTGCTTCGCTCTGCAAACCTGATCTTGCTCCTGGCAATTTCCAGAGTCCGTTCTTGGGTTAATTGTTCCCGTATCTCTTCCCGGTACCCCACCGAGTTGTAGGCGCAGAACGGTATGACCCGCCCGTCGGGAACCAGGATGCCCACGCAGCACTTCATCACCTGCTTCACGTTGAAGGTATAAGGGTCCATAAAGTCTTTGATGGCGATCTGGAAGATGTGGTCTTTCAGGTGAGACAACTCGTATCCCAGTTCCAGGCCCGGCCCGCAGGCGCATTGGAACTGGCCGGCGGTCTGCTCGGTGCCCGCCACGGCCGAGGCCGACCAGAGCCCCTCCAGGGCCTTTTGCACGTCGGCCGAATCGGTGGGCTTGGGCAGGGCCCGGTTGGTGATGTAGTCCAGGTACTTGTCGATGTCCAACATCCGGGGCAGGGGCACCGTCTTCTCGCCGTCCACGAACACATAGGAGTTTACCTGGCAGGTGGGGAAGCAGCAGGGCACGGGCACGAAGTCCTCCAGCACGAACCGGCCCTTGGTCTGGTCGACGATGCCGTGTATCACGTCGGGGATGGTCACCCGCTCCATGGGGTCGAACTGGATGTGACGCCCGACGTGGGTCACCGGTTGGAAGACCACGCCGCGCACCGCCGGGTGCTCCAGGCCGAATTCCAGTATGGCGCCCACCTCGTCGGTATTCACTCCCCGTTCGATGGCGGCCACCAGCACGGCGTCCAGGCCCTTCTCAGCCAACCGGTCCAGGGCCTTGAGTTTCAGGTCCAGCAGGTCTTCGCCCCGGATGGTCTCATAGGTCTCTCGGCGCAGGCCGTCGAACTGGAAATAGATCACCGGGTTCGCCTTGGCCAGCCCATCCAGGAACCGGTCGTCCCGGGCGATGCGGACCCCGTTGGTGTTGACCATCACCTGGCGGATGCCCCGGTCCTTGGCGGCCTGAATCATCTCGAACAGGTCAGGGTGAATGGTCGGCTCGCCGCCGCTGAATTGGATCACCTCCGGGTCGCCCTCTATCTCCACGAAGCGGTCCAACATGGATTCGACTTGCTCCATGGTCAGGCTGAACCCCACTCCGGCGTTGGCGAAGCAGACGGGACAGTTCAGGTTGCAGGCAGAGTTGACCTCGATCAAAGCCAGGCAGATGTGCTGTTTGTGCTCCGGGCAGAGGCCGCAGTCCAGAGGGCAGCCGTCCTTGACCTCGGTGCTGAATTCCAGCGGGATGGTCCCCGGCTTGTTGAACTTGACGGAGTCCACGTACATCTGCGCGTCGGAGCTGATGATGCCCTCGAACCAGCCGTGGGTTGGGCACCGCTTCCGCATGTAGACCTTGTTGCCGCGGATGATGATCTGGGCGTCGATCACCGTTACGCACTCAGGACAGATGCTGCGGGTCAATTCGTGAAAGATGTAGTCCGCGTCCTGTTTAACCCTAACTTTGCCGTTCTCTGCGGGCTCGACCAATTGGCCCCCTTCTATGATGGCTGGGCGTTGCGGCCGCCCGTGCAGGCGGCCTCTAGTATACTTGGGATGCAATTCACAATCATTGGATTCAGGTGATTTCCCACTATTGCGTCGAGGGAGATCAGTACGATAGGTGACGACTATGACGATGGATTCCGCCCTGTCGGGAATGGTGGTCCTGGACCTGACCCAGATCATGGCCGGGCCCTTCTGCACCATGGTGTTGGCCGACATGGGGGCCGATGTGATCAAGGTCGAGAAGCCCGACGGCGGCGACGACAACCGCCGCATGGGCCCGCCATTCATAAAAGACTGGTCGGCGGGGTTCCTGGCCCTGAACCGCAACAAACGAAGTTTGGTTTTGGACCTCCGGAGCCAGAGCGGGCAGGCCGCGTTTAAGCGTCTGGTGGAGGGAGTTGATGTAGTGGTGGAGAATTTCCGGCCCGGCGTCATGGACCGGTTGGGTCTGGGTTACGAGACCCTGGCAGCCATCAAACCCAGCCTGGTCTACTGCTCGATATCCGGCTTCGGCAACACCGGCCCGGACACCGCCAAGGGCGGGTTCGACCTGGTGGCCCAGGGAGTGAGCGGGTTGATGAGCATCACCGGCCACCCCGGCATGCCTCCGGCCAAGGTGGGCGTGCCGATCACCGACATCTCGGCGGGGCTGCTGGCGGCCAACGGTATCCTCTGCGCCTACATCCACGCCCTGAAGACCGGCCTGGGCCAGCAGGTGGACACCTCGCTGATGGAGGCGGGGATTGCCTACACCGTGTGGGAGTCTTCGGTCTACTTCGCCGATGGCGAGATACCCGGCCCCCTGGGATCGGCCCACCGAGTCTCGGCCCCCTACCAGGCCCTGCGAACAAAGGACGGCTACCTGAACATAGGCGCGGCCACCCAGCCAACCTGGGAGCAGCTATGCCGCGCCGTCGGCCTCAAAACCTTGATCGACGACCCCCGTTTCAAATTGCCCGGCGACCGCAAGGCCCGGGAGGAGGAACTGGCGGACTTGCTTGAAGAGACCTTCACCAAGGAGACCACTGGGCACTGGCTGGAGTTGCTGGACGAAGCAGGTGTTGTGGCCGGGCCCATCTACAACATGGAACAGGTCTACAACAACCCCCAGGTGCTGGCCCGGAAGATGCTGGTGGACCTGGAAGACCCGGACCTGGGCGCCATACATAACATCGGTATCCCGGTGAAACTATCGGCCACCCCCGGCCAGATACGCACCCGCGCCCCCATGCTTGGCGAACACAGCGCCGAGGTCCTGCTGGAACGCGGCTTCAGCAAGGCGGAAGTGGACGAGTTGGTGTCGGCTAACGTGGTGGTAGAGAACCAGGGGCCAGGGACGCGGCGGTAGGTCGGTATAGCACTCGAACTTCTTGGAATCTTCAAAAATCGATACATGCTGTAAGATTTAGCACAGGTAGATGGATTCCGATTGGACAAAACGAAACGATAGTTCAACACGACTTAACAGCGGGGGTGAGCCGTGATGGAAACAGATGTACGGCTAGGAATAGAAACGGCTATCGATGATATGGAGTTTGGGCTGTCTAATCTCGACACAGTGATAGAAGCCTTTACGGCTAGAGGTTCTCCTGAATCTCAGTTCCACGAAGGACCTGCATATATGCTCCAAGGACTTGATGCCATATTCCGTTTGGTTACCAATCAACTTTGGGGGAGCAACGTTCTTACTCCATCTCTAACCAATAGGGGTTGGAAGATTTGGAAAAAAAAGCCAGTGACTCCGTTCGAGAATGAGGCTCTCCTTGCGGCAATCACTAAGTTTCGCGATTGCGCCTCGGGCGTCTCCCTTACGACTCAATCTCTAGGGGGATTTAGCGTACAAAACGGTATGGAACTCGTGGTCATGTCTCAAGCGTGCTACCGACGGTTTACTTTAGACCTGAAAGCCATCATTGACTCTTAAAAGTACCCTAACCTCGTCCAACAGACGGGGTTCTCCTTAGTTGAGTGGTTCATACAACAATTCAATCTAGTGCTTCCCCGAGCATTTCCATTTCGTGTAACTTGCATGCATATTGAATTCGGAACACGACTTCAGCCAGGCAGGGGTGGACGAGTCGGTAGCGGTGAAAGTGGTGGTGGAGAACCAGGAAACTGGGACACGGCGGTAGAAAAGTTCAACAAGGTGGTGCTTCAATTTTGTCTGATAGCTGAGACTCTTCGTCATCCGATGGGTCTTGTTGGAATTCGGAGATGTCAGGCCTCTTGTTACACCTACTAAGGATCTGAAAGTATGGCTCTATTTCGATTTTTAAATCTCTGCTGCCGTCCTCAATTAGAGGACCGTGCAAGACGGTCTTTGTGGGGCTCGGGTTAAAAAGACACACCGCATAAACCGGAGGGATATTATCTCCTTTAACGACAACTAGCATAAGAATCGCGAGATTGGATGGAGGTGGATTGTCAAACGCCAATGCCGAATCGTTTGCATATGCAAATAGGAATTGGGGTCGTGGGAGCCTGTCAAATGAAGTATTAGAAAATCCAATCCTACGATGATGAATTACGTCGAGATTTGCCTTAAGGAGCCCGCTAACATTGGCTATGGCCTCATTGGATGTGTTGCGGTCTTGAGGCGACCATTGAAGGTTCCCACCCGTCCAATGGCTTAAAGAAAAATCTGGATTTGGATGGAAAAATGCGAGTTCAATAATTTGACCAAGGCAGTTATTTGCATTTGCCATCGTTTTGTTGGCGACGATTAACCCGAAAGATTCACCGGACTGCGACGCATCACCTCGACGGATCATGGAGGGCTCAATTTCCAATACGGGTTCCATCGAAAGCCGAAGTCGCCGACCTAGACGAGTTCCCGCAATAAGAGATAACAACGCAAATCCTGCTAATGGGAGCACAATGGTAAAAAACCAATTAGGAGTCGCCGGGTCGCTCTCAGCAGACTGAATAGCTTTATCGAGCCAACGACCGCCCCATCCCAACCCGCTGACGCCTCCTAATGCACCGATGGCGCGAATGAAGTCCAATAGGCCAAAGACCTCAGGAGACCGCGCGGTCGGGCGCAATGAGAAAGCAATAAATCGAAAAAAATCGAACAGCATGAAATAAATCTAACACGTTACTAAGTTCAAGATTTAAATCCGGCGACGGAACCGCAGATTGAAGAATAGAGGAGCTCTGGCTAACCCGCCGTCCGCCAGGGCAGCCCGTCGGTGGTCTTGAGGAAATCTTCGATGAGGACGGGGCTGGAGACGATGATGCTGGGGCTGAATAGGGTGGCGTCGTGGCCCTGCCGGTCCACCACTCGGGCGCCGGACTCTTGGGCCAGGACCAGGCCGCCGGCGATGTCCCAGGGGGACAGGGAGTGGTGGAAGTACAGGTCCACCCGGCCCGCGGCGGCATAGGCCACGCCCAAGCCCGACGAGCCCATGAACCGGATGCTGTACATCCCCGGCCACAATGACCGGACCATGTCCAGGGCCAACCCGGCCTTCTCGTCCACGTAGCCAAGGTCGCAGCCCAGCAGGCTGCGGCTCAGTTCGGTGGTCTCCGAGGCTTTGATCTTCGTGCCGTTGAGGTATGCACCCTGGCCCTCCTCGGCGGTGAACATCTCCTCGCGCACCGGGTCGTAGGTCACGCCGGCGATGATGTGGTCGTCCTTGGCCAGGGCGATGATGGTGCAGAAGTGGGGGATGCCGTGGGCGTAGTTCCGGGTGCCGTCCAGGGGGTCGACCACCCACTTGTAGGGCGAGTCGCCATCGACGGGCTTGGACTCCTCGGCCAGGATGCTGAAATCGGGAAACTCGCCGGTGAGCAGTTCCAGGATGGACTTTTCGGCGGCCAGGTCGACGTCGGTCACGATGTCGGAGCGGCCCTTGAAGTGCACCTCTTTCTCCGAATGGAACCGGTCCCGGATGATGGCCCCGGCGGCCCGGGCGGCCTCCAACGCAACGTCCATGGCCGTGCGCCCGTTCTTGGATACCGGCATCGATTCGACAGGCATGAAACTCCAGTAAATTGGAATAGGGGAGGCCAAAAAAGCTAATAGCTGTTATTGGCACAACATAGGGGCACGGCACTGCCGTGCCCCTATGTTAGCTTCGGGACGACAGCTCGGCCTACCCTAGCCCCATCTTCTCGTAGACCTCGGCCATGGTCTCCACGGCGATGGCCCTGGCCTTCTTCCCGCCCTCGTGGAGTATCTCTTGGACGTAGCCGGGGCGGGCTTTCAAGTCCTCGCGCCGCGCCCGAAAGTCCTTGAGATAGCCGTTGATGCTGTCGGCCAGGTGGCGCTTGCAATCGACGCAGCCCCGCTGGGCGGTGGTGCATTCGCTGTAGACCGTGCTGGTGGCTTCGGCCCCGCTGAAGATCTTGTGCAGGGAGTAGATGTTGCAGACCTCGGGACGGCCCGGTATGTCCCGGCGCACCCGTTGCGGGTCGGTGAAGGCGGTTAGGACGCGCTTGGTGGTCTCCTCGGGTGTGGCGGCCAGGTCCAGGTGGTTGTCCAGGGTTTTCGACATCTTGTTCTTGCCGTCCAGGCCCAGCAGCAGGGGGGCCTCGGTGAGCTTGGCCTGGGGCTCGGGGAAGGTGTCGCCGAACCGGTTGTTGAACCGGCGCACGATCTCCCTGGAGAGCTCTATGTGGGGCACCTGGTCCTGTCCCACCGGCACGGTGTCGGCCTTGTAGAGGATGATGTCGGCCGTCTGGAGCACCGGATAGCCCACCAGGCCGTAATTCACCGTCTCCTCGGTCTCATGCATCTGCCGCACCTT
>CAYMZL010000140.1:0-6391 GCA_964394825.1 uncultured Dehalococcoidia bacterium
GGGAGGTCAGAAAGGCCACGTAGGTGTAGCCGTGGGCGGCGGCCCACTGGGCGGTCTCGGGACTGGCCGTCCCCGGCACCCAGATGGGGGGATGGGGCTTCTGGACCGGCATCATCCACGGGTTCACCACCCGGTAGTTATAGTATTTGCCCTCCCAGCGAAAGGGGCCCGGGGTGGTCCAGGTCTTGATCAGCAGGTCGTGGCACTCCTCGAACCGCTCCCGGTTCTCGGTGGGGTTGATGTTGGTGGAGACGGTCTCCACGCCGGTGCCCCGCACCACGCCGGAGATGACCCGGCCGCCGGAGATCACGTCGATCATGGCGATCTCTTCCGCCAGGCGTACCGGGTTATCGTGAATCGGCAGGATGTTGCCCAGCAGCAGTATCTTGGCGTTCTTGGTGGTGCGGGCCAGAATGGCCGCCGTCAGGTTGCAGGAGGCGTTCATGCACGACGGCGTGGTGTGGTGCTCGTTGACCATGATGCCGTCGTAGCCCAGCTCGTCCACGTACTGACACTCGTCGAAGTAACGCTGGAACAAGCTGGTGGCCGTGTTGGGGTCGAAGAACTTATTAGGGAAAGTAAGCCGCAAAGACGGGTACTTGTCCACCTCTTCTTCCGGGTATTCGTGGTAGGGAAATTCGCTGAAGTAGTAGACCTTCATGTGGTTGGGTTGTTCTCCTGGATGTTTTTAACGCATCGCTCTTTTGTGATTAGTGTCAGGCGCTTAGGGGTTGAATCTCTCCCAGGTCCGATACTTGAGACTTTCTCGCTTGATAAAGGTCCCACCGCAATTGAAGAACCATCCAAAACTCTTCGGAATTGCCGAAATACTTGGCGAGACGGAGAGCCGTGCTGGCCGTTATTCCCCGGCGGCCGTTCACGATTTCGTTCACCCGCTGGTACGGTACCCGAATCCCATCAGCCAGGTCACGCTGAGTGATGCCCATTGGATCCAAGAATTCCTTTACCAGCATCTCACCGGGATGGGTGGGTTCTCTGTTGACCGGTACTCTAACCATTGTTAATGCTCCTGATCACAGCCGTAGATCACGTGTGATAATCGGTAATCTCAACATCACTGGCTCCGGAATCCGACCAGGCGAAACAGACCCGGTATTGTTCATTTATCCGAATACTGTACTGGCCGTCCCGGTCACCCCGCAGGGTCTCAAGCCGGTTCCCCGGCGGAACCGATAGGTCATTCAACGCAGCGGCGGAGTCAAGCAGATCGAGCTTTCGTGATGCCACGCTCAATAAAGACCGAGGGCACGACCGTCTCGCGGCAGAGGAATTATCTCCATTGAAAACGTCCTCGGTCCCCTGGTCGGCGAAACTAATTATCATGATAACCGGGCTATCATGCTATGACAATATTATGGACCTGAAAAGGGTTTGATAAGCGGGGTGAAAAAATCCCCCTCACTCCTCCAGAGTCGTGATATCCCCGGGGTCCAGGCCCAGCTCATTGGCTTTCAGCAGCCGGCGCATGATCTTGCCGGAGCGGGTCTTGGGCAGGGTGGGCATGAACTCAAGTTCGGCGGGTACCGCGATGGGGCCAATCTCGTTGCGGACGTGCAGTTTCAGGGCTGCCACCATCTCGTCCGACGGCTCGTGGCCCACGCGCAGGGTGACGAAGCCCTTGATGACCTCGCCGCGCAGTTCGTCGGGCTTGCCGATGACCGCCGCCTCCGCCACCGCCGGGTGGGAGACCAACGCGCTCTCGACCTCGGCGGAGCCGATGCGGTGCCCGGCCACGTTCAACACGTCGTCGGCGCGGCCCACCACCATGTAGTAGCCGTCGGAGTCACGCAGGGCCACGTCGCCGGTGAGATAGACGCCGGGGATGGTGTTCCAGTCCTGGGCGTAGCGTTCCGGGTCGCCGTACACCGTGCGGAAGAAATGGGGGAAGGGGCGCGTGATCACCAACAGCCCGCCCTTGTCGGGCTCGGTGATGGGCTGGCCCTCCCGGTCGACGATGTCCATGGAGGCGCCCGGCAGGGGGCGGCCCACCCGTCCCGGCTTCACCGGCATGGTGGCTGGCGTGCCCAGGCAGGGGCCGCCGGTCTCGGTCTGCCACCAATTGTCCACGATGTGGCCCCACTCGCCGCTGCCGCAGATGTGCTCGTAGGTCCACTTCAGGGCCTCGGGATTCAGGGGCTCGCCGGCGCAGGTCAGGAACCGCAGCGATCTCAGGTCGTATTTTTTAGGGTATTCCTCGCCGTAGCGCATCAGCATGCGCAGGGCGGTGGGCGCGGTGAAGATCACGTTCACGCCGTACTTCTCGATGGTCTCGTAGAAGACGCCGGGGTGGGGATAGTCGATGGCTCCCTCCCGGAAAACGGTGGTGGCCCCGGCGACCAATGGGGCGTAGACGATGTAGCTGTGACCCACCACCCAGCCGATGTCGGACGTGCACCAGAAAACGTCGTCGTCCTTAACGTCCCAGAAGGTCTTGAAGTGGTAGTAGGTGCCCACCATGTAGCCGCCGTGGACGTGGAGCACGCCCTTGGGTTTGCCGGTGGTGCCGCTGGTGTAGAGGATGTACAACGGGTCCTCGGAGTCCATCTCCTCCGCCGGACAGTCGATGCCGCTCTCGGCCATCAGTTGGTCGAAGTCCACCTCTTTGGGCCCCGGCGATTCCGGAGACCCCTTGCGGCTCCAAACGATGACGTGCTCCACCAAGTCCAGACCCTCGACGGACTGGTCGCAGATGCCCCTCAGGTCGACCTCGTTGCCCCGTCGGTAGCCAACGTCCGCGGTGATGACCATCTTGGCCTGGGCGTCCAGGATGCGGTCCCGCAGAGCGCCCACGCTGAAGCCGGCGTAAACCACGCTGTGCACAGCCCCGATGCGGGCGCAGGCCAGCATGGCGATGGCCCCTTCGGGTGATAGAGGCATGTAGATCACCACGCGGTCGCCTTTGCTCACGCCCAGGGAGCGCAGACCGTTGGCGAACCGGTTGACCATCTGCGCCAGCCGCCCGTAGGTGAACACCCTCTCCGAGCCGTCCTCGCCCAGCCAGATGAAGGCCGCCTTGTTTTTGTTGCCGTTGGTCAGGTGCCGGTCCAAGGCGTTGTAGGTGATGTTGCACTTGGCGCCCAGGAACCACTTGAAGGTGGGGTAGTCCCACTGGAACACCTGGTCCCAGGGCTTGAACCAAGACAGTTCATTGGCCACGCCCTCCCAGAAGTCCTCCGGAGATTCCACGGACTCCTTGTAGGCGGCGTCGGGGTCCTGCAGGAAGGCCTGTTGCACCAGGGCGGGAGGCGGCAGTATCTGGCCGGTCTCTTGAAGCAGGTGGTCGATCTGTCCTTGCTGAACCATTTTAAAGCTCCTCGATGGGGGTCAATCTACCAGCCGTTGTGAATTTTCCAATAATTGATAATGATTATGTCGGTTATCACAGCAACTCCGATTGCCAAATATACATTGGTAATTAAGAGGAATAAAAGAATCGCAATTATCACCAAGATCCCACCAACGCTCCAAAGATCCATAGAGGACGAGTAAAATTCAACTACTCTCCGTCCTCCGTCGTCTATCGCAGCGGAAGGAGCGAGCATCTGCGTCAACTGTTCCAAACTAAACAACCAGCAAATTGTTGATACAGCCAATAGCCCGAGAATCACATATATTAGAATCTGCTCGATCTCTGAGAATCTGTCGATTTTAAAGATAATCAGGGCAGTCACGATAAATAGCGCGGCGAGGGTGATTCCCGCAAACGCAGCATTAGCGCCAATCAACCCGGGGCCGACCGCCTGCGCTAACTCATTCAGCCTGATCTTTCCGTGCTCAACAACCTTGGCATCTGCTTTAGCCACCCGCCTAACGCCATGACGGAACGCGTTCCACGCGTAATAACCGCAAGCGATTAGGAGAATGAAACCAATTACGGCCAACCCGAGTAGGATTTCTTCGGTTTCACTCACGAAAATACCCTAAATATTCCAAATAACCGCTAATCTTCGTAGCAACTTGGATTTGGACATACCTTTTGTCGAATAGCCCCGCTACCTGAATTTTGGCATTACCTCTTTGGCGAACAACTCCATGGAACGCATGACCTTCTCGTGCTCCAGGCTGCCGTAGGAGAAGTGGGCCCCGAAGTATTGAACGTTGTGCCGGTCGCGCAGTTCCGTGATGCGTTCCACCAGCCGGCCGGGGGTGCCGAAATAGGCGGTGGTGTCCAGCCTCGACTCGTAACTGGGCGGGTCTTCCGGCCGGGTCTTGATCCAGTGGTCCAGGTCCGCGTAGATCTCGCTGCCGCCGGTGAGGGTGCGGCGGTAGCTGTTCAGGTCATAGACCCAGGAGAGGCTTTCGCGAGGGTCCTTCTCGGCCGTTTTCTGGTCCTCGGCCACGTAGGTCACCCGGAAGTAGGGCATGTCGTCCCATTGGGGCTCCACGCCAGCCTCAGCACACTTTGCCGCATACATGTCGCGGAGGCCGAGGCAGTCTTCCTCGGTGGTGTTGGCGCCGGTGAGCATGGGCAGGCCCCGGGCCACGGCATCGTCGATGCTGCCGGGGGTTCGCGACACCGCCAGGTACATGGGCGGATGGGGCTTCTGGATCGGAGTCGGCGCGATGGTCATGTCGTCGATCTGGTAGTGCTGGCCGTGGTAGGTGAAACCGGGAGTGCTCCACAGTCCCAGGATCACGTCCAGTATCTCCTTGAACCGTTGGGTCCGGGAATCGTAGTCCACTTTGAAGTTCCCGTACTCGTAGACCACCTGGCCCCGGCCGATGCCGAAGTCCAGCCTGCCGTCGCTCAGCAGGTCCATCATGGCCGTCTCCTCGGCCATGAACACCGGGTCGTGAAAAGTCAGGACGCTCACGCCGGTTCCGATGCGTATCTTCTTGGTGCGGCCGGCCACGTAGGTGGCCAGCGGCAGGGCCGAGGGCACTATTCCGAAACGGGTGAAATGATGTTCCGCCAGCCAGACTGAATCGAATCCCAACTCCTCGGCGTATTGGATCTGTTCGACCATTTCATGGAAGATCCGGCCCTGATGGGAGGGGTCCTGCTGGGGCCAGGAGGGCAGCACAAAGATACCGAATTTCATGGATCGTAAAGGCTCCGGCGCGGCGAACGGCATGGTCCGCCGGTATCGATTGGGGGCCGCCCTATTCTAACTGCCGCATACTACCCCGGCAAGGCGCGCCAGCCTCGTGCCCACGCCTCCTCCATTGACCACCCACCTTCCATAACCTACAATTTGTGCTCCTTGGCCGGTAGTGGCAACCACCGGCCCGAAATCGGGGACCGCAAGGGTCCAGGAGGAACCATGGCGACTAAGGGATACACGCGCCCCGAATTACTGGTGGACGCCGCCTGGGTCGATGCCCACAAAGGCGACGCCAACGTGGTGATCGTCGACTGCGAGGTGGAGGCCGCCTATGCCCGTGGCCACATCGCCGGCGCGGTCTTGGTGCCCGACAACTTCGAGAAGGACCCGGACTCGGGCCGGGTGCACCTGATGAATCCGGACCAGTTCAAGGCCATGTGCGAGGGACTTGGCATCGGTGACGACACATTGGTCATCGCCTACGACCACTCCCGGAGCCTAACCGCCGCCCGGCTGTGGTGGGCCCTGAACACCTACGGACACACCAACGTCAAGGTGTTGAACGGCGGATGGCGGGCCTGGATCGCCAACGGCGGGTCCATCGACTTTACGCGGACCGCGGCGAAACCGGCCACCTTCACCCCCAAGCAAGACGACTCCAGGCTGGTCAAGGTGGACGAGTTGAAACAGGCCTGCGAGGTCGGCGGCTCCGTCATCTGGGACGTGCGCAGCGACGGCGAATGGGACGGCAGCGCAAGCCGGGGCAACAAGCGCGTCGGCCACGTCCCTGGAGCGGTGCACCTGGAATGGTTCAATCTTCTGGACACCGAGACCAACGAGTTCAAACCGGCCGGCGAGATCCGCCGCATACTGAGTGAACACGGCATCACCCCGGACAAGAACGTCTACACCTATTGACAGGGCGGCATCAGAGCAGCGAACAGTGTGTTCGTCATGCAATTGGTCGGCTACAACAACACCAAGAATTACGACGGTTCCATGGGCGAGTGGGCCAACCGCGAAGACACGCCCTTGGAAGTGTAACCAGCAAGACCAGCCTCAATCAACACGCAAGGAGAGGGAAATGCCAGGATACTTTTTGGGCGTGATTCACGGAGTAAATGACGAAGCGGCCTTCGGGGCCTACCAAGGGGTTGCCATGCCAACCATCGAGCAGTACGGCGGCAAGATGGTCTGGGTTAGCACCGGCGTCGAAGCTGGCGACGGCGATTGGTCCCCCCAGGGCCTCATCTTGTTCGAGTTCGAGAGCAGCGCCCAAGCCCGGAAATGGTACAATTCCCCCAAGTACCAAGCGGTTATCGGAC
>CAYMZL010000141.1:0-6324 GCA_964394825.1 uncultured Dehalococcoidia bacterium
GTCAAGGCGTCCACCATGGGGGACATCATTCCGGTCACGCTAACTACTGCCGGACCCAACGCTGGCCGTCTTCCGTGGTCAACGTTTTGCCATCCAGCGTAGCTTTCACACTCGGCTTTGCAGTCACGCTCTCGAGGCAAGAAAGTGTTACTTCTGGTCCGTTCATTTCGTATCGCCCAGTGCTGACTGTGGAGAACGACCTGATGGAATACCATCCGGGCAATCGGCCGTTTTCGATGCGCTTGATCGTGGAATCGTCGTCCCTCACCCAACGGACCACTGAACAGGTGTTGTCTTCCTCAACGAAGAGCCAATATTCCGCATCTTCTTCTGACAGGTATTGTCCGGTTATTCCCCCGGAACCGCAGGAGAGAACCAAAAGCATGAAAGCTAAAGAGGATAGCGTGAGTATCTGCCAGCGCAAGTGGTTGCCTCCTAAGAATTGCTCAGGAAGTCCGTCACGGCGGCGGCGAACACCTCGGCCCGTTCGATCATCAGCAGATGTCCCGCGTTGGGCAGGACCGAAACTTGGGAGCCGGCGACCAGCTTGGCGAAGTCCTCGGCGTAGACCGGGGGTATGATGCGGTCGTTCTCGCCCCACAGGACCAAGGTCGGCGCCTTGATGCGGTAGGCCCGCCGCTTCAGGCCCCGGTCGGGGATGGGCCAGAGGAACTTTCCGGCGGCGGTCAGGTCCTGCATCCGGTCGGTGGCCAGCTCCGCCTTCAACCGGGAGTTGGCCTCGAAATCCGCGGGAGAGAGGCTCATGGAACTGGAAGCCGAGGACCATAGGTTGTCCTGTAGTTCGTCGGCGGTCATGGACAGCAGGTCGGCCACCGGCTCCGAGTCGCGCCAGGTCCCGGCGGGCGCCGCCAGGACCAAACGGTCGACGTAGCTGGGCGAGAGCGCGGCCATCTCGGCGGCAATCATTCCCCCTAGAAAATGGCCCACCACATGGGCCTTGGACACGCCCAAGGCATCCAGCAGTTCGAATTGATAGAGAGTCAGGTCGGTTACGTCGTCCAGCCTGTCCAGGCCGTTGGACTTGGAATAGCCGGGCAGATAGGGGGCATAGACCGTGAACTTCCGGGCCAGGGCGTCCAGGAACGGGGCCCAGCCCTTTTGCCCGATGGCCCCGTGGAGGTAGAGCAGGGGCGGGCCGCTGCCGTCCTTCAGCACCTCCGCTTCGAAATCGCCGCCCCTCAGCGATAGGTTCATGGTTTCCGGCATGCGTTCTCCATCATATGATGTGCAATTTCGGCATACGATATGTAAGTCTGGGCCAATTTCTTGGTCCGCTCATGGTAAGCCCATCGAACCACCGCCTGATTAAAGACTGTTATCCACAACGAGCATGGTTTATGCGCATCCTTCGACGGAGCTCAGGACGAACGGTTTCGGGTAAGGAATGTCTCTTTAAAGCGTCCCGTACCAATCGGCGACCGCCCGGCCGATCTCCGCCGGCGAGTCCTCCTGGATGAAGTGGATCCCCTTGACCGTCACTTCCCGTTGGTTGGGCCACGAGCGGCAGAACTCCCGCTGGGGTCCGGTGAGGATCGCGCCCGGCTCGGCGTTGATGAATAGCTTGGGCACTTCGCTGTTGGCCAGCCACTCTCCGTATTCGGACACAAGTTGAACCACATCGGCGGGCTCGCCTTCGATGGGGATCTCCCTGGGCCAGGTTAGGGTGGGCCGACGGGATTCTCCGGGGCTCAGATAGGGACGGCGGTAGACCTCCATCTCCTCGTCGGTCAGGCCGCGGAGGACGCTGCCCGGGAGCACCCGTTCCACGAAGATATTCTTCTCCAACACCATCTCTTCGCCCGAGGGCGAACGGAAGCCCTGGAACACCTGGCGGGCGGCCTCCGGCCAGTCATCCCAGGTCATGGGCTGGACGATGGCCTCCATGTAGACCAGGCCTTTGATTCGCTCCGGGTGGCGTTTGGCCCAGTGGAAACCCAGGGCCGAACCCCAGTCGTGCACTACCAACGTGACGTCGCCGGTCAGGCCCATTTCATCGAACCACCGGTCCAAGAGCGTGCTGTGGTCGGAGAACCGGTAGGAGCCGTTGGGCGCGCTTCCCGATTCGCCCATGCCCGCCAGGTCGGGGGCCAGGCACCGGCCCACAGACTCCACGCGGGGTATGACGTTGCGCCACAGATAGGATGAGGTGGGATTCCCGTGGAGGAACACGATGGGGTCCCCCGTCCCGGTATCGATATAGGCCATCTCAACTCCGCCGGCCGAGATGCGCCGCCGTGGATAGGGGTCCCGGGCTGAGATCGTTTCCTGGGTCAACGCTATGTAACTCTCTCTAACGGCTGGCGCTCTGGGCAGCGGTCAGCTTCTCCGGCCACCAGCGGGTCTCGTACTCCGACCAGATGTCCCTCATGTGGGGCATGACCTCATTGGCGAACAGGGTGGTGTTCTTCATGGCCAATTCCTTGGGCATGTCGCCGAATTGGAGCAGGAGCATCAGGTTGCCGACGCGCAGTTCCTTGACGGCGTGGGTCAACTCTTGGCGGACCGTCTCCGGGCTGCCCACGATGACGTTGCCCGCCTCCAGATAATCCTTCCAGGTGAACTCACTGAGCTGTTTGGTCCGGGACTGCATGGTGGTGGCGCTGGCCGCTGAGGCGTTGGTCCTAACCGTCCGGTAGCCGGGCGGGTTGGCGTAGCCGGCGGGGATGTGCAGGCTCTTCTTGAAGAAATACTCGATGGAGTCCTTGTATTCTTCTGCTTGCTGGTCGGTCTCCGAGACCGCGACCAATTGGAGGAAGCCGGCGTGGTAGGGGTTGAACTCCTTGCCCTGGCGGTCCATCTCGTCCCAGAACCCGTCCAAGATGGTCTTGCCCACCTTGTACCCGGAATAGCTGAGGTAACAATAGACATAGTCGTTCTTGATGGTCCAGTCCCAGGTCTCCAGGCTGCCGCTCCCCGGCACCCAGATGGGAGGGTGGGGCTGTTGGTAGGGCCGGGGCCAGATGTTCACGTAGCGAAGCTGGGTGTATTTCCCGTTGAAGGCGAAGGGCTCCCGTTCTTTCCAGGCCTTCATCACCAGGTCGTGGGCCTCTTGGTACTTCTCCCGCAGGGTGGCCGGCACCTGGCCGTAGCCGAAGATGGTGTCCATGGAGGTGCCCAAGGGGAAACCGGCGATGAGCCGCCCGCCGCTCAATACGTCCAGCATGGCCATCTCTTCGGCGACCCTGATGGGAGGGTTGTAGAGGGCCAGGCTGTTGCCCAGCACCACGATGGCCGCTTTGGAGGTGGCCCGGACCATGGCCGACGCCATCAGGTTGGGCGAGGGCATCATCCCGTAGGCATTCCCGTGGTGCTCGTTCACGCAGATGGCGTCGAAGCCCACGGCCTCGGCGTATTCCAGCTCGTCCAGAAAATCGTTGTACATCTGGTGGCCCTTTTCCGGGTCGAAAAGGCTGTTGGGTGCGTCCACCCACACGCTGTGATAATCTTTCTCGAAGTTATCGGGCAGGTCCTGGTAGGGCATCAGGTGGAAGAAGCACAATTTCATGGCTGAGATTCCTTATCGGCGGCCCGCCGCCGCCTGGGAATGGCTGCCTGAGATTGTACAAGAACGCCGTTGCCGACGCCACCGGCCGAATTGCCTCAAACGGGATAAAATTGGCCGGTGGCCCCGATGCAATCGGGGCTCCAGGTACGTCTCCCTCTGTCACCCCGATTCTTCCGCGGAAGGAGGAGGGGTCTCGTTGTTCTCGGCCAGTGCTGGTATGTTAGCAACGAGATTCTTTCCCGACGCGTCGGGAACGCCTCAGAATGACAGATTTGAGGCAAGCCCGACGCCATCGGCGGGCGCGGCCCGGTTCTCTAGAAACAACCGGCAGACGAGATTGGCAGATAAATCGGCAGACCAAAACAGGCAGCCGATAATCGGTATGCAGGCTCCCAGGAGCGGATGATATGAATGAGATCGAGCGGCGCGTGGCGGTGGCCAAGCGGTTGGCCGCGAACATCAGGAAATACCTGGGCGGCCTGACTCCCGAGCAGTGGGAATTGCCCAGCGCCTGCGCCGAATGGCAGGTGCGGGACGTGGTCAGTCACCTGATCGGCGGCGCGGAGCGGCAGGCCGAAAGCATGGAGCGGGGCCGGCGCGGCGATTCCAACCCGCCGGCCGGATTCGTGCCACCGGAACCGGCGGCGCTCTCCGCCGCAAACGCCCAGCGGGACATCGACCGCCGCAACCAATTGGCCGGCAGATTCCTGGAGACCTTCGACGCCGGTTACGAGAAACTCCACCGGGAGTTCGACGGGTTCGGCGACGGCTCGTGGGACACCCTGTGTTGGCACGTGCGCCGCGGCGCCATGACGGCGGCTTCCTATGTGGAGCTGCGCATCCAGGAATTGGCGATCCACGATTGGGACATCCGCTCCGCGTTTCAGCCCGGCGCCGGGCTCGACCCGGACTGCGTGCCGGTGCTCTTGGACCTGTCACCAACGTGGCTGGGGATGTGCTTCCGTCCCTCGGCCCGGCTGCCCAAGCCGGTGGTTTACGGCTTCGGCGTGGGGCCGGAAGAGCCCCGGCAATACCGGATGAGCGTAACCGGCGACGCGTTCGAGATGGGCCCCGCGAGCCTCGATGACGGGCTTCAGGCAGACCTTTCGCTTGCCGCCACCGCCGAGCAGTACCTGCTGTTCACCTATGGACGCCTGACCGCCGCCGAAGGCATCCGTTCCGGCAAGCTGACGGTCCAGGGTGACGCCGCCCATCTGGACCGGTTCGAGGTCTGGTTCAAGGGGTTATAACCGGCCACCCGCCGGTACCGTTGGTTCAATGTCATTAACCTCCCGCTGGGCCTGTGTTAAGCTCCCCCGTGGAGATATGCTGCTAGACATAATAGCCGCTTAGGTCCTCTCTGAGAGGCGGGCGGGGAAAGAGAGAATAATAAATTGGCCACTGGCTCACGCGACGTGGTGATTATCGGCGGTGGCATCGTCGGCTGCCTCAGCGCCTACCTCCTGGGCCGGCGGGGCTTCAAGGTGACGATTTTGGAAGCGGACTCGGTGGGCAGCCACGCTTCGGGGTTCGCCTTCGGAGGCTTGGACCCGCTGACCGGCGTCGGGCTTCCGGAGCCTCTGTTGGAGTTCAGCCTGTGGTGCTACGGCCGTCACCAGACTCTGGCCAGGGAGCTTCAAGAAATCACCGGAGTCGACGTGGGATTCGAATTGCGGGACCGGCTCCACCTGGCGTTTGACGCCAAGGAAGCCCAGGCCGCCAAGGAAGACGTGGTTTGGATGCGGACCGTGGGCGGGTTCGAGGTCGAATGGGTGGACAACCGCCAAGCAAGGGAGTTGGAGCCGCAGGTCAGCCCCGAATGCCTTGGCGCGCTCCATGAGCGGAGTCCGGGGGCCTTGGAACCCTACCGGTTCGTTCTGGCGGCGATCCGTGCCGCCGAGCGCAACGGCGCAAAGATTGTGCAACGCCGGGCCACCGGTCTCCTCACCGAAGGCGCCCGGTGCACCGGGGTTAAGCTGGAGAACGGGCGCATCGACGCCGGAGTTGTCGTGCTGGCCATGGGCCCTTGGACCCAGCAGGCTTCGGAATGGTGCGGGGTGGACATACCTGTTAGGCCCCTCAAAGGGCAGATCCTGCGGCTTAGGTCCCGGGAAAGACCCCTGGTCCTGGCCGTGAATTATAAGGGCAGTTATGTGGCTACCAAGCCCGACGGCATCATATGGGCCGGCACCACGGAAGAAGATGCCGGCTTCAACGAGGGCATCACCTCCGCCGCCAGGGACAGCATCATGGAAGATTTCTTGAAGATGATACCCGGCATGCGGGAGGCTGAACTTGTGCAGCAGACCGCCTGCCTCCGCCCCCTATCGGCCGATGGTATGCCCATCGTGGACAAGGTCACCGGATGGGACAACTTGTACGTCGCCACCGGGGCGGGCCGCAAGGGCATCCTCTGGAGCACGGGCATGGCCCACGTTTTGCTGGACTTGATCGACGACGGCGATTCGGAGGTGTCCGGCGCCGAGCACCTCATGTTGGACCGGTTCAAGGGCGCGGATTAACCCCCGTGCTTGCGCGCCACCAACAGGCCGTCTTCCCGGCTGATCTTCATGGCGAAGGAATAACGGTCGGCCTCCAGGGCCAGGGTAACGTCTTCCGGGTGGTACTGTGGCTGGTCCGGGTCGAAGAACTTCTGGGTTGCCCCGCCCTTTAGTATCAGGGTCTTCACCGCATCGAAGTCGGGCTTACGCTCCTCCAGCAGGTTCCGCAGATAGATGCCGCACTGCTCGTCCTCGTCGGACCGGACCACACCCTGGTCTCCCATGGCGATGACGGAG
>CAYMZL010000142.1:0-6311 GCA_964394825.1 uncultured Dehalococcoidia bacterium
AGTTTACCAGGGGAGGCAATCGGACTAGGCGGCCGTGGGCCGAGGCCCGGTGGCGAACCGGGCTGGGCCTGGGACCCGGGCCGGCGAGCGGACCGGCTGCGGCCACAATGCGATCACCGTGCCCACCATCATCACTGGGCCGGCCACCCACATCCACCAGATCAGCGGGTTGACCAAGATGCGGAACCCCACACTCCCATCGGGCAGGTTCTCACTGGGCACGATGTAAAGGTCCTCAACGGGAGTGGAGCGTATGGCCGCGTTGGTGGAGGCCATGTTGAAGCTGGGGTAAAAGGCCCGTGTGGTGCGGAGGGTCTCCAGAAGTTTCCCGTCACGGAACACCTGCACCGTGGAGGTGAACTCGGTCCGGTTGCTCTTGGGGATCTCGACGCTACCCAGGTAGACCAGTTCGTAGTCTTCGATGGTAACGCTCTCTCCAGGGCTCAGCACCACGTCTTTTTGGGTGCTGAAGAATGACGTTCCCACTATGCCCAGGGTCACCATGACCACCGACAGGTGCACGATGTAGCCGCCGTAACGGGGTCGGTTGGCCCAGATGAGGTGCAGGAACGCGGTGGCGTAATTCTCTCCGGAACTGCGGTGGCGGGAGCGTGTTTCCCGGTACCATTCCATCAGGATACCGGCCGTCACGAAGGCCGCCAGCCCGAACGCGATCAGGGCATAATCTTTATGCAGGCCTAATGACGCCAGGACCGCCACGGTGGCCAGCCCGCCAACAGCCGGCGGCAGCAGCGACCTCCGTAGACTGGCTAGGCCGGCCTTGCGCCACGGGATCAGCGGGCCAACGCCCATCAGGAACACCAAGGCCAGCATCAAGGGACCGTTCAACTGGTCGTAGAAGGGCCGGGCCACCGTGATCTCCTCGTTGCTGGTCAACCGGGAGATCAGGGGATAGACAGTGCCCCAAAGAGTGACGAAGGCAATGGCCAATAGCAGCAGATTATTGACCAGGAAGGCCGCCTCCCGGGAGAGCATGGAGTCCAGGTTCTGGGCGCTTTTCAGCAGCGGGTAGCGCCAGATGAAGATGGCGAATGGAACCACAACTCCCACCGCCAGGAACAGCAGGAAGATCCAACCCAAACTGGAAGCCCCGAAGGAATGGACCGAGGGCACCGAACCGCCCCGGTTCATGAACATGCCGTAGAGCGCGAGCCCGAAGGCCACGTTGATGAGGACGATGTTCCACATGCGGAACATGCCCCGGCGTTTCTGGACCATGATGGAGTGGATGAAAGCCGTGAGGGCAAGAAAGGGCATGAAGGCGGCGTTCTCCACCGGGTCCCAGAACCAGAACCCACCCCAGCCCAGGATGGTGTAGGCCCACCATGACCCCAGCAGCAGGCCGCTGGCCAGTAGCACCCAGGCGATGATGCCCCAGGTCCGCCCGGCGTCCACCCACTCGTCGCCGGTCTTGCCGGCCAGCAGGGACCCGATGCCGAAGGCGAAGGGCACGGTGATGCAGATCAGGCCCGCCATCAGGGCCGGTGGATGGAAGAACATGCCGAAGTGGGTGAGCAGGGGGTTTATCCCTTCGCCGTCCGCCGGGATGAATGGCAGTTTGTCGAAGGGGTTCGCCATGACAGCGGTCACGGCCAGGAAAAAGGTCAGGGTCAGCATCAGGACGGCGGTGGTGTAAGGAAGGGCGTCCTTATGCCGTTCCGGGGCCCGCCAGACCGCGATGGCCGACATGATGGACAAGACGGTGGCGATGTAGAGCAGCGAACCCTCGTTCCCGGCGTAGAAGGCCACCCAGGTGAACCTGTTGAGCATCGCCAGATCGCTGTGAGCGGCCACGTAGGCAATCTCAAAGTCGCGGCTGATGAAGGCGATGACCAGGCTTAGGGTGGCTACCAGCAGGGCCAGACCGGCGGCGTACATGGCCGATTGAGCGCTCTCCACCAAGGCCGGCGACAAGCGCAACTTACCGGCCACCGAGCCAACGGTGGAATAGGCGGCCAGGGCCAGGGCGATCCAGAGACTTATTGCTCCGAGGTCAGCCATCTATCCACTCTCTTCTGGACCAGAAGGTTCCGTTTGTACAGAAGCGTCCGTACCGGGTGATGCTACGGCTGGACTGGGTTGGTTGGATGTGCCGCCGGCCCGGGTCATGTCTAGGTGGCGGTCAACCAGTTGCAAGTAGGGAATCAGGCCGGCATCCTGGACCGGCTGCGTAGTAGCAAGAAGTGGTCCCCGCCGGGTCATGGAACGGACGATGAAGAACACGGCCACCAGAGCGGTCATCACGCCGCCGACGGGCAGCAGCCAGGCCACCAGATCGGCTCCGGACTTGGGCGGGGCCGCAATGATGTCCTGGCCGTAACGCTCGACGAAGAAGTCCAATATGTCGTCCCGGTCTTTGCCCTCGGCCAGCATCTCCCGGACGATCACCCGCATCTGCCGGGAGATCTCGACCTGGGCTTGGTCGATGGTCTCGGCCGGACAGACCGGACACATGATCATGCGGTCGATGCCCTGGGCGTAGCTTTCGTCGAAAGCGGGCTCCGGAGTCTGAGCGTGGAGGCTGCCGCTCTGGGCAACGGCCAACGCAATAAACACCGCGAAGACGGTCAACAGCGGGAAGGCCCTGGGAAAGGGCTTGGCTGTAGAGGGGGATTGGAAAGAAGGTCTCATATGTTAACCGCAGCGGGAGGCGCTGCCGGAAGCGCTGCCCCAATACGCTCCAGGTCTTCTGATGCGGCCAGGTTACTTGGGCCGGTTACTTGGGGAGCGTGCTGATGTACTGGGCGATGGCGGTGCGCTCTTCCCCGTTCAACAGTTTGCCGAAGGGCGGCATGACCGAATCGGGCCCGAAGGGCCGGCTGACCGCCCTCAGGAAGGGCTCGATGGCCGAGGCCGGCAAGGTTGTCAGGTCGGGCGTGACGAAGGTCTGGTATCCGTAGTCGTCGCGCATTTTGTTCAGCACTGGGCCGGTGCCCTTGGCGTCGACGCCGTGGCACATCTGGCAGTTCACCCGGAATAGGTCGGCGCCGGTGTTGGTCACGGTGGATGCGGCGGGCGGATAGAAAGCCACCGCACCGGCCACGCCGGTCAGTCGGGGCGGCTCCTGGGACCGGTAGGACTGCTGGTAATGCTGCTCATAGAAGATGTCCACCGGGTAGGCGCCCTGGGTACAGCCGGCCACCAAGAGCCCGAAGAGCATAGCAGTCCCGAAGAACCAGCCTTTCAGTCCGCGCTTTCGCCATCCCAGCTTCGGAAAAGTTAGGCCGGATGTAAACGAATATGAACTGACCCGGTTCATCATTAGGCCCCCGGCCCTCCGTCCTTGCGTACTACGTCGATGGCTCCGGCCTGGGTCAGCAGGGTCTGGGTCTGAGTCAACTGGTCTTCCTCCACGTTGACCAAGACTCCGATGTACCCTTCGGTGATACGGGTGTCGTACAGGCCTTGTTTGAACGCGGGCAGCCGCGATTCAAAGATGATTCCAATGATTGTGAAGATGATGGCCGTGAGCATGGTGCTTTCGTAGGTCACCACGGCCATGGGAGGCAAGGACAGGATCGGTTTGCCGCCCTGGACCAAAGGATAGGCCATCTGGGTCATGGACGTCAGCATGATGCCCACGGTGAGACCGATCAAAGCGCCGACGAAGGGGAAGATGTAGAGACGGTGGTTTTCCTGCCTCTCTCCAAATGCGCCCTCAGGATAGGGCGTGTCCGTCAGAAAGTCGTAATCGGCTGACGAAACGCCGGCCGCCTTGAGAGCATCGCCTGCATCGGCGGCGTGATCGGCGCTTTCAAACAGCCCTAAGATTGGTAGCTTGGCCATTTTCTGTTCCCTCGAGATGCCTACTCTTGGTTAGTCTTCTGGTTAGTCTTCTGGTTAGTCTTCCCGGAAGACCGCCGGGACGGTGACCCGGCCGATCCTGATTTCAGTCCTTAGGATCTCCCCCTCTTTGATGTCATAGAGCGGGATAAGCGGCACCACCTTGGCGATGGTCAACATCAGCATGGAGACCATGGCGAAGGTGCCGATGATGATGAGCCATTCCACGGTGCTGGGCCGGTAGGTGTACCAGTCAAAGGTCAGCAATTGTTTGCGGGCCAGGCCGGGCACGATGATCAAGAACCGCTCCAGCCACATGCCGATGTTCACCGAGATACAAGCGATGGACATGATCCACAGGTTCCGGCGTCCGGAACGGCTGAGCCAGATGGAAACCGGCAGGAAGTAGGTCATTCCGACGAAGATGAACATCCAAATGTTCCACGGACTTTCCATGAACTGGAAGGTCCTTACGGCTACCTCGTCGGCTTCCCGGCCGTATAAGCCGAAGAGGACTTCCATGACGAAGAAGTAGAACCATCCGGTGGCCACCACGATCAGCAGGCGGCCCAGAGCGTCGATATGCTCGTGACGGATGTAGTTCTGCCATCCGTAGATGTAGCGCAGAATGATCAACACCAAGGCGACGGCGGACACTCCGGAGTGCACCGCTCCGACCACGAAGTATGGGGCGAAGATGGTGGAGTGCCATGATTTGACGGACACCGCCATACCGAAATCCCAGGACACGATGCTGTGCACCGAGACGAACACCGGCAGGATCAACGCCGAGAGCAGCACTCCGGCGATGATCTGTAGCTTCCACTGCCTGGCGTTGCCCTGCCAGCCCATGGCCAGCATCCCGTAGACGCGGTTGCTCAGGCCGGTGGTACGGTCGCGCAATACGGCGAAGTCGGGTATCAAAGCGACCATGACGAACAGGATGCTGGACGTTAGGTAGGTGTAGACGGCGCTGGGGTCCCAGACCAACGGCGACCGGATGTTGGGCCAGATTCCGCGGGCGTAATCGTAGGGGACGAAGGGCATGGTGTAGATCCAGTAGACCGTGCGCCACGGGCGGCCGGTATGGATCAGCGGCATCATCATGGCCGTCAACAGCGAGAAGACGGTCAGTATCTCGGCAGCCCGGGTGGCGGGACGCCGCCATTCGGCCTTGGACAGGCGGAGGATGGCCGATAGCATCACTCCGGCGTGGCTGATGCCGATCCAGAAAACGAAGTTGGTGATGAAGAAGCCCCACATCACTGGGCGGTTCAGGCCGGTAACGCCAAAGCCCTGGTTGATCAAGACACCGGCAGCGCTCATGGCGACAAGCACGATGAAGCCAAGGGTGCCGATGGCAGCCCAGAACCACTTTGGCGAGTTCAGGATGCTGACCAGCAGTTCCCTGTTTACCTGTCTAGATTGTAGTGGTGTGCCTTCCTGCATGATGCTCCGTCAGGCGATTTCCCAGGTTTACGGGCCCGCTTCCGATGCGGGATGGTGAGTCTGCCTACTCGGGTTTGGCTAATATCATATATTCTCCGCGTAGGAACCGGCCCCAACTTTGGTACATGGTTCCCTCCTTGACCTCCCAGAGGGAGAGCAGGGGGAGCAGTTTGGTGGCTGCCAGGTAAACGAATATTGCGGCGCCGATTCCTCCCACCACCATGAAGACGTCCCACACGTCGGGATACACCGGCGAGGGAAGGTGCTCAAATATCGTGTTGTATATCTCTGAACCCGGTGCAGCGTTGGCCGCCCCGACGAATATCCTGATGTTGAACGCCAGGCCGCCGATTATTACCAGAAGCCCGGCAAGGGCCGGCCCCCAGGCGCTGCGGCGGACGGGATTCCACAGTAGCACGGCGAATGGCGCAATGAAACTGAAGACCAGATTGGTGAGGAACACCCAACCGTAGGTCTCGAGCACCAGGTATTTGATGATGTTCTGCTCCACCTCCATCCGGCCGTACCAGAAGGTGATGAAGAAGGCGAACAGGTGATAGACCCACAGCAGGGTCACTCCCAACAGCACTTTGCTGGCCGACCAGAATAGCGACTTGCCGATGTACCCTTCGTAACCGCCCCAACGCCGCATTATGAATAGCGTCACGAGGATGGCTCCAAGGGCCATCTGGAGGCTGGTGATGCTGTAGATCACCGGGAATATGGAATCCTTCCATCCGGGGATCAAGCTCTGGGCATATTCGGTGCTGATCTCGAAATGGACGAAGATCATGGTCATGAAGTAGAAGGCGCCCAGCAGCGCCAATCCCGCCTTCTGCGTGTTCCACTGGCGTTTGGTGCCGTACCAATGACCGGCCAAACGGTTGTAGACCCAGCCTCGGAAACCGGTGGCCGTGCCGCGGGTCTCGGCCATGTCCGGCATGACGGACACCCAGAGGATCGCCATCGAAGTTATGGCCAAGAAGGCCACCCCCAACAAGTCCCAAGCGTGGGGAGAACCGATGGGACCCTCGAACCAGATGGTCCTCCGCAATTCC
>CAYMZL010000143.1:0-6291 GCA_964394825.1 uncultured Dehalococcoidia bacterium
ACCACGGTCAGCCCCTGGGACGCCTTGTCCACCAGCAGTTGGTTGATCTCGGGCTGAGTCATTTGCTGGCGGCCGCGGGCCTTGCCCACGAAGATGCGTTCGGCGTTTTCGGGGACGGCCTGCAGGAGCACCGGGTCCACCAGCCGGTCGTAAACCACCACCTGGGCCTGCTCCAAAGCGTGCATGCCCTTGACGGTGATCAGTCCGGGGTCGCCGGGTCCGGCGCCCACCAGATAGACTTTACCGGTCAATTGGTCCACCTAAAAACCGCCCACGGGGACGGATATTCACGCCTGAGCCGCCCTGGCGGCTTTCAACAACTCCGCGCCGCCCCGTTCCACCAGGGCCAGGTAGGCGTCGCTGGCCAGTTGCAGGGGGTCGCGTTTCATTCCTTCGATCTTGTCGGTGAAACTCTTTCCACCGTCCTCGGTGCTCATGAAGATGGTCAAGAGCATGTTGTCCTCCATGCACCGGGCATAGGCGCCCACCGGCAAGCTGCAGCCGCCGCCGATTTTTTCTAGAAAGGCCCGTTCGGCGGTGGCCTCGTAGCGGGCGTTCGGGTCGTCGATGGCCGCCAGCAACTCCAACATGCGGTAGTCGTCGGACCTCGCCTCCACCGCCAGGATGCCCTGTCCGGGCGGGGGCACGAACCGCTGGGGGGAGAGGTACTCGGTGATCTGGTCTTGCAGGCCCAACCGGATCATGCCGGCGGCGGCCAGGATGACTCCGTCGGCCTCCTCGCCCTGGGCCTTGCGCAATCTGGTCTCCACGTTGCCCCGGATGGGGACCACCTCCACCTGGGTGGCGTACTTCTTCAATTGGGCGGCGCGGCGAGGGCTGCTGGTGCCGATCTTGGCGCCCTCCGGGAGCTCCTCTAATGTGCAGCCGAACCGGTTTACCAGCACGTCCCGGGCATCTTCCCGGGACAAGACCGCAGCCAGCACCAGGCCGTCGGCCAATTTGGTGGGCATGTCCTTGAGGCTATGGACGGCGATGTCCAGCTTGCCGTCCAGAAGTTCCTGTTCCAGTTCCTTGACGAATATGCCCAGACCCATGCCCGCCAGGCTCGAGGTCTGGTCGGCGTCTCCGCGGGTGCGGACGGTGTCGATCTCGAATTCCAGGTCCGGGTTGTTGGCCTTCAAGCAGCCAATGACCACCTCGTCCTGAATCAGGGCCAGGGCGCTGCCCCGGCTCCCGACCTTGATGGCCCGGCTACCGGGGCCGCCCGTCGAGCTATCTGCCACGTTACCGGGAGGCAACTGGTTAGCCCCCTGCGGTTTGGGCCAAGCGGCCCCGGTTGGCCGCGGAGCCGGCGGTTCCTGGTTTCTTGGATCTGATGGAATCTCCGGGGCTCCCGGCCTGGCAGCCGCCGGAAACGCATTCGCCGATGTTGGAGCACATCCCGTTGGAATCCTTGTTGGAATGCCGGCCCAACAGACCATCCAGCAGCTTTTCCAAGGCTTCGTCCTCGCGTCCCGACTTGGCCAGGCCCAGAAGCTCTGGGGTCATGCAGCACTGCCAGCGCTGGGGGTCGATAGCGATCTGTTTCTCTTTGATTATCCGGCGGGCCTTGGCAAGCACGCCGGTGGCGTCGGCCCAGTCCAGGGCCGGAGATTCGGCCAGGGTCTCCCGCAGCTTGCGGGCCAGGGCCGGACTGGCGCCGCCGGTGGAGATGGCCAGGGTCACCGGGCCGCGTTCCACGATGGACGGCGCGATGAAAGAGCAGCGGGCCGGGTCGTCTACGGCGTTGAGCAGGACGCCCAGGCTTTCGGCTTCCTCGAAGATCTCCTGGTTGACCATCCGGTCGTTGGTGGCCGCGATGACCAGGAAAGCGCCGTCTAGGTCGCCGGACTGGTACTTGCGCAGTTTCAATTCAACGTCGCCCCGTCCCGCGGCGCTGCGGAGGTCCTGGGTGGTGTCGGGGCTGATGACGGTTATCTTGGCGCCGGAATCGAGCAGCTTTAAGACCTTGCCCTCGGCGATCTGTCCGCCGCCGATGACGACGCAACGGCGCCCTTTCAGATTGAGGAAAACGGGATAATAGTTTGTCATATGTTCTCTATCGTTGAACCGCGGCGTTGAACCGCGGCGTTAAGCCGTGATCACGGCGTCGGGTTTTTCTGTTTCCAGATAATCGTCGTAGTCCGGCACGAAGTAGCGGACCCGGGTCTTCTTGTACTCTCGGGTGCTGTACAAGACCAGCCGTTCGGTTATCCCCGTGGCCTCGCTGATCTCGTTGTTGATCTCCTCACAGCCTTCGGGAGTGGTCGCATGGACCATGGTGAAGTGGGTGTACGGCCAGTCGGGGAAGGTCGGCCGCTCATAACAGTGGGTCACTGCGTCGTGTTTGGCCATTATCATGCCGACTTCCTCGCCCCGTTCTTCGGGAACCTTCCAGACGATCATGGCGTTGGCCTTGAAGCCCGACCGGCGGGGGTGCAGCACGGCGCTGTACCGCCGCATGATGCGCCGGTCTTGGAAGTCCTTGGCCAAGGCGAACAATTCACTGGTGGTCATGCCCAGCCCCCGGGCGATCGCGTCGTAGGGACGGGGAACCAATGCCAGGTCCTCCTGCATCCCGCGGATGGCGTCCTTCTCGGCCTCGGTTATGGGCACCGCCTTGTTCCAGGAGTCGGCGGCCTCCTTGTCGAAACCGCCGCGGCTGTTATTGTCTGGACTGGAATCGCCAGATTTAATGTTATCGGGACTGAAATTGAATGATGAGCCCTTCTGTTTAACCATGTCGAAGTTGACGCCGATCTTGAAGAACCGCTTGGTGGGCATGATCCGCTGTTCCAAGGCCCCGGTCTTGCGGGACATGTAGCGGGCGGTGGCCTCCAGGTCGTGGTCCGGGGGCACGGCCAGGGTGAACCACAGGTTGTAGTAGGAGCCCTCCCGGGCGTAGTTGTGGCTCACGCCGGGGTGTTTGTTGATCTCCAACGCCGCCTTGTGCAGCTTCTTCGGCTCGTAGGCCATGGCCACCAGGGTGGTCTTGAACCCGAGACGGCGGGTGTCGAAGATGGCGCTGATCTGACGCAGGACATTGGTCCGTTTCAGGTCGGCCAAACGGTCCAGCACTTCTTGCTCACTGATCCCAACCTCTTCGCCCAGTTGCTGAAAGGGCCGGTCGACCATGGGGAAGGGGCCTTGGATCTTGTTCAACAGCTGGCGGTCGATGATGTCCATTGCTGTCTGTGGTTCCTCCTCTGTGACTAGGTGACGTTGGTAATATGAAAGGGCTGCCGCTGCCCTATATTCGTTTCAGACTATTTTTTGGATTTCCCGGCTGATTTTCCGCCTGACTTTTCGTACGAATCGGCCACGCCCACCAGCACCCGGTCCGCCGCTTCGATTATCCGGGTCCAAGAACCGGGGTTGGTCGAGTCCAGCACCATGGTCCTGAAGAAAACGAAGGCTTCGATGGTGTCCTTCAGGGTCACGCCCCGTTCGGACATCTCGGTGCCGTACTCTCGGCCCAACAGATGGGCTTCCTCCAGCAATTCCTGCCGGCGGCGGCGGGGTCCGGACTCCTGCAGCAGCAGGGACAATAGACGGCGTCCGAAGAGCCGCATCCGCACCCTCCCCTCCTCCTCGACGCTCTGGTACCAAGATTGTTGCGCCATGTCGTCGCGGCTGAGGCGCCGGCGGATCTTGCGGAGGGCCGAGTCTTCGATCGCGTCTTCCCGTCCCTGCTCCTGGGCCTGCTCGGGAGCATTGGCGAATGCATCGATGTCGTCCCGGAGGAACCGGCGGTGTCCGCCGGGCGTGCGGTAGACGCGGACGTAGCCGCTGTCGGCCCATTGCCTGAGGGTGGTGTTGCTGACGTCAAGCAGGCGGCAGGCGTCCCGAAGGGAGAGCCACTGGGACTTTTCGGTTGTTCGCCGTTCGGCGGCCTGAATATCTACCACTTCAATCCAGTCCGGTGAAAGTTAGTCCGTTCGAGATCTTTCCGGCGGGACTTGGCCCGGAAAACCTATAAAAATCTCTAAAAACCTGAACGGCACCCGCCAGATCCATCCCAGGCTAGCATAAGGGTTTCCCGCCGTCAATCAACCCCGGAGGCAGGCTGGAATAAAAGCCGGGCAGGTGCCTGGAAACGTTGTTGTTGGATGCGTTATGTAAATGTTATATTTGATCTGATGATTGAGCGGGAAATGGAAAAGAAACTGGATTCGGACCGGAAGGAACTGTTCTCCAACCTGAGACGCAGCATCCGGTCAAAATCCGTCTTGAGAGCCATGCAGCGGGTGCCCAGGGAGGCGTTCGTGCCCACCGGCGAGCGCCCCATGGCCTACTTGGACCTGCCCCTGTCCATCGGCGAGGGACAGACCATCTCCCAGCCCTACATCGTGGCCCTGATCACCGAGGCGCTGCGCCTGCAGCCCGCGGACAGAGTGCTGGAGGTGGGCGCCGGCTCCGGCTACCAGGCGGCCGTGCTGGCCGAGATGGTCCCCGAGGGCAAGGTGGTCACCGTGGAGGTGGTCCGGCGTCTGGCGCAACGGGCGCGGGATATCCTCTGTGACCTTGATTATGAGAATATCATCGTCGAAGACGCCGATGAGAACTTGGGTTGTTCTTGGCGCGGGCCCTACGACGCGATCGTGGTTTCCGCCGCCGCGCCCTGCCTGTCCCCCGCCCTGGTGGCGCAGCTGGCCGTCGGCGGCCGGATGGTGGTGCCGGTGGGCAACCGCGACCAGCAGGAATTGGTCTGTGTCCTGCGCACCGGAGAGGGTGTCTCCCTACGGATGCTGGGCCCCTGCCGGTTCGTACCCCTCATCGGCCGTGAGGCCTTCCCCACTTCCTTCTAGGCGGCGGAGCCGCGCTTTTTTCCCTTCTCAGAGCGCTTCGACGCCATTAATATACCTACACTAACCATGCTCGAACTCACCGTCGAACTCTCCCGATCGCTGGACCAAGCCGCCGCCCTGATCCTGCGCTCCAATCACGTGGTGGCGCTGGCCGGGGCCGGGCTTTCCGTCGAGAGCGGCATACCGCCCTTCCGGGGCCCCGGCGGACTTTGGACCAAGCACGGTGAGCCCACCAACCTGTCTTACCAGGAATTTATCCGAGACCCCAAGGAGTGGTGGGAGGCCCGGTTCCGCAACGAAGACCGGCCCGGCGACCCGGTCTACGAGCTCAAGGTGGCGGTGGACCGCGCCCGGCCCAATCCGGGACACCACGCCCTGGTGGAGATGGAGCGGATGGGGCTGCTGCAGTGCGTGGTGACCCAGAACGTGGACAACCTGCACCGGGAGGCGGGCAGCCGGTCGCTGCTGGAGATCCACGGCAACCGGACCTGGCTCCGGTGCGTCGGCTGCGGCGCCCGCCAACCCAGGGACGGCTACCACTTCGACAGCCTGCCCCCCAGATGCACCGGATGCGGCGGCGTGATTAAGATGGACACCGTGATGTTCGGCGAGCCCATACCAGAAGACGTGCTATCGGCCTGCCGGGAGCAGGCCGAGGCCTGCGATTGCATGCTGCTGGTGGGGACCTCGGGCACCGTGAACCCGGCGGCGCGCTTGCCCTTGGCCGCCAAAGAGCTGGGCGCCGCGCTCATCGAGGTGAACCCCGAGGAGACCGCCCTCACCCCTTGGTGCGACATAACCCTCAATGGACCCTCCGGAGAGCTGCTGCCGCTGCTTTTGGAACGGGTCAGGGACGGCGGCCCGGTTGAGCCTGCCGGTTGAGCCTGAATGATATAATCCCGGCGCTGGAAAATTGGGCGTCCCGCCCGGTCTCTCCGGCCCATCCTCCGCACCGGGAGTAGCAGCCGTATATGGAGCCCATTTTGGTGGAACCCATACTGGCCCGCTTCGGACTGGGCGACCCCCAGTGGCTGGACCCGGCCACCTCGGGCGTCATCGTTCTGATTACGTTTGCGGCGGCATTCCTGTTCCACAAGCTGGTCTTCCCGCTGATCGTCCGGTTCACCCAATGGACGCCCACCGACCTGGACTCCCGGATGGTGAAGTCCGCTCACTGGCCGGTCACCTTTGGCATCTTGGTGCTGGGGGTGTACCTGGCGGTGACCCTTCCCCTGGACCTGACCGGCTCCCAGCAAGACCGGGCCGACACGGTGGCCCGGGGCCTGGGCGTCGTGATTGGGATATTCGTGGTCGTCGGCCTGCTCTCCAGCGCCATCGACTGGTTCCTGGCCAGTCTGGCCACCCGCAGCCAACACGTCGTGGACCTGCGCTTGTTCCCCCTTCTGCGGCGGGTGGGCATCTTGATAATCTACGGCATCGGCGCGTTGCTGGTGCTGGATGTGATGGACATCAACATCAGCCC
>CAYMZL010000144.1:0-6287 GCA_964394825.1 uncultured Dehalococcoidia bacterium
GCCGAAGGACTCCTTGGCCTGCTCCACGGCAGCCGTCACCTGGGCCTCGTCGGTCACGTCGCAGGCGATGCCGATGGCGCGGCGTCCGCCGTTGATCACCGACTGGGCGCACTGTTCGGCATATTCGGCCCGGATATCGACGCAGACCAGGTCGGCCCCCTCTTCCGCCAGGCCTTCCGCGATGCCGCCCATGATGTTTGGGCTGGTGCCCGTTACCAGTGCAACCTTTCCTTCCAATTTCAAGCGATCGGCCCCCTATCGATTCCCGGTTCCAATGAATTCATGAAGCCGGCCTGCCACTCATCGTGGGGCGGGACTCATCTCCGACAACATAAAGGTAATAATAGCAGCCCTTGGCGCGGATCAAAGCCCCGACCGAACCCACACCTAAGAAAATTACGGCGGGGCCGTCATATTCGATGTGAGGCACGAAAATCATACAGCGTTTTCGCGGCGAAATGCAGCGTACCTGGACATTTACAATGCCGCGAATATTCATTATTATGGGCGAGACTGGAGAAGTTCCAAGAGAGGGAAAGTTATGGCAACCATGCCCGAAGGTTCTAGGGTCGTCCACGCCGAGAACGACAGCATTTACCTTCGCCATCACGACGTTGAAGCACCGGACCTGCACCGGCTCTACGAGAACGCCAAACGGGACCAGTGGAATGTCTCTACGGACATCGATTGGAGCCAAAAGATCGACTTGGACAACGGCTTCATGGCCGATGAGCTAATCGACATCTACGACACCACCTTTTGGCACAAAATGAACAGCAAAGAGAAGGCGGAAATGAACCGGCTGTTCTCCGCCTGGCGCCTGAGCCAACTGATGCACGGTGAGCACGGCGCGGTGTTGGTGTGCGGCCAACTGGCCAACGTGTTGCCCGACGCCGACACCAAGTTTTTCATGGCCACCCAGGTGATGGACGAAGCCCGCCACAACGAGTTCTTCCAACGCTACATGAGCGAACGCGTCGGCAAGACCTACGACCAAGCCGACACGGGCCGGGAGCTTTTCGACTTCATCCTGTCCGACCCCAGGTGGTACATCAAGACCATCGGCCTGCAACTGATCGGCGAGACCTTCGCGGTGGCCCTGTTCAAGATGCTGGCCGACACCGCCAAGGATGAGCTCCTCCGCTACGGATGTAAAAAAATTCTCCAGGACGAGGCCCGGCACATGGGCTTTGGCATGCTGAGCCTCCCCGAGCAGGTGGCCCGGATGAGCCCCGAAGAGCGGGCCGAGATTGAGGATTTCACTGTTTATTTCCTCCGCAGCACCCTGTCAGGGGGCTTTCCAACCGAGGCTTATTTGGACATGGGCTTCAACAAGGCCGAGATCAGCGAGATTCGGGACCTGCGGAAGGAAAAGGCCCAGGGAAACGACGTCGCCATGTTCCGCCAACTCTTCAAGCGGGACATTCACAGCACCTTGGTCAACAATCTCCACCGCTGCGGAATCTTGAGCGAGACCATGAAGGGCAAGTTGGAGACGGAGCTCCGGGTGAACGTGGCGGAGCACCTCAACGCGTGCTAGCTGGTTGACTCCTCAGCGCCGAATCGGCCACGGCCGGTCGATGGCCCCTCAATCGCATGGGGCGGAAGGCCTGATCCCGCAACGTGTTCTTATATTCTAGCCACGCTGTCCAGTGTAGGGCCGCCTGGCTGCTGAGGGCACTCTGTATCATGCAGGCTCCTCTATCTCTTCCAGCACCTCCCATTCATCCTATTCTGCGATGCTCCGCGGACAGGGGGCGTCAGCGTTAGTTTTCTTGCAGGCCATTTCCGGTGGACCAACCGCCTCAAGCATCTTCTACAGCGGGAGGACGAGCCATGGCAGCCCTGGATGAATACCGCATCACCTTCGGTGATCTCCTGGACCGGCAGGCGGAGCGCTTAGGCGGCCGCGAAGCCCTGGTCCACGTGGAACACGGGCCCCGGTACACTTATTCCCAGCTCCGCGCCGAGTGCGACCGGGTGGCCCGGGGCCTGATGGCGCTGGGCATCAAACGGGGCGACCACGTGGGCATCTGGGCCACCAACTATACCGAATGGGTGGTGGCCCAGTTCGCCACCGCCAAGATTGGGGCGGTGCTGGTGACGGTCAACCCGGCCTACCGCACCCACGAGTTGGAGTACGTCCTTAGTCAGTCCAACCTCAGCGCACTGATCCTAATCGCCAGCTTCAGGACTTCGGACTACGTGGCGATGCTCAACGAGGTGGTGCCGGAACTGCGGGACTCAGCCCCCGGTGAGTTGCACAGCGATAAGCTGCCCCATCTGCGCCACATCGTTTTCATTCCTCCATACCCCCGGGAGCCCAATCAGGAAACACCCCCGGGCATGTGGCGGTGGGACGAGCTAAAGGGCCTGGGCGAAGAGGTGAGCGGGGAATCGCTGGCCAAACGCCAGGCCGAATGCGACCCCGACGACGTCGTAAACATCCTCTACACCTCCGGCACCACCGGCAATCCCAAAGGGGCGATGCTGTCCCACTTTTTCCAGGTGGCCAACATGCACCTTTTGGCCGAAGGCTGGCATTTCACCGAGCAGGACCGGCTGTGCGTCCCCTTGCCGCTTTATCATGCCTTTGGATGCGTTATCGGCAGCGTTACCTCCATCTTGCAAGGGGCGGCCATGGTGTTGCCATCGGAGTACTTCGACCCACTGACAACCCTTCAGGCCCTGGAACAGGAGCGCTGCACGGCGGTGATCGGGGTGCCGGCGATGTTCATCGGCCAACTCGGCCACCCCGAATTCGACAAGTTCGACCTGAGTGCTATGCGCACCGGCATCATGGCCGGCGCTCCGTGTCCCGTTGAGGTTATGAAGCAGGTGCTCGACCGCATGGGAATAAAGGAAATCACCATCGGCTACGGCCAGACCGAAGCATTGCTCATCACCCTGACCGACACCGACGATACCATCGAGAGGCGGGTGACCACCGTGGGGAAGGTCATGCCCCACATGGAAGTGAAGCTGATCGATCCGGAGACCGGCCAGGAAGTGGCGCAGGGCGAGCAGGGCGAGTTGTGCAGCCGCAGCGTCATGTGCATGACGGGGTACTACAACATGCCGGAGGCCACCGCCGAGACCATCGATACCGACGGCTGGCTGCACACCGGCGACTTGGCCACGGTGGATGAAGACGGCTACTATAAGATTACCGGGAGACTCAAAGACATGGTCATTCGCGGGGGGGAGAATATCTACCCTGCGGAGATTGAACAATTCCTGTTTACCCACCCCCAAATCGCCGATGTTCAGGTTTTCGGCGTGCCTGACCTGAGATTCGGCGAAGAGTTGATGGCCTGGATCATGCTCAAGGACGGCCAGACCGCAACCGAAGACCAGATCCGTGACTTCTGCCGGGAAAATATCTCCCATTTCAAGATTCCCCGCTACGTCAAGTTCGTGTCCGAATTTCCCTTGACGGTCACCGGCAAGGCCCAGAAGTTCCGGATGCGGGAAATGGCCGTTGAAGAGTTGGGGCTGCAGCAGGCTGAGGTCGAGACCGCCTGACCATCGTCATTCCGGCCCTTCACATTGCGGGATTGAACGCCCGTAGGGGCACGGCAATGCCGTGCCCCTACGGGCGTCAATTTCGGTATGCCCCTTGATAAGGTGCGGTTGCAGCCCCAACAGTTCCTGGGCTAGGCGCCCGATATGTAATCATCGACGCGCTGCATCAGGTCGATGATCTCCGGCATGGCCGGGCCGTAACGGTCGGCGTCGTCGACACCGTAGCCCTTGTGGTAGGCGGAACGGAAGTTCGCGATGGCGCTTCCGGCCCCGGTGACCGAGGAATCGCTCTCATCCCAGATCCCGCCGTGGATCAAATCGGGCATTGTGGTGGGGTCACGGAAGACATTCTTGGGATCGCCTCCGTCCTCCATGATGTGCATCTGCTCCTCAAACTGACGGCGCATGAACACGACGGGAAGGTCGGTCCGGCCCAGTTGCTCCACGGTCCGGTCCATGATCTCGCCCTGGGAGATCCAGGAGTGAAAGTCCTGGGCGAGGACAAAATCCCAGACGGGCCGGCCGTCGTCATCGTAAAGGGGCACGTCGTAGTAGGGGACGGATTCCTGTTCGCCCGCTTCCACCCCATCGGGAGCCATGTAACAGCCGTAGTTGATGTGGTAGGTATTGGTGTCGTCGATGGGCACCCTGATCTGAAACTCCTGGCGGACCTGTCCGGGCCCGCCGGTCTGGGTGTAGAAGGGGAAGATGACGGCGGAGTGCCGGGACACCCGGTCGCTGTCGGCGCCCAGGTCCTTGGAGTAATTCATCCCCTTCTCCATGCCGTATCGGGTCTCGTGGGCGTAGAGGGACTCGATGCCCCTGGCCATGTCCATGCGGGAATACAGGGTGTGCATCTGCCCGTCCTTCGCCCGCTCTTCCAACTTGCCCTGCTTCTCCAATATGTATTTGAACGTGTGGCCGTGGAGGTAGACGCTGTGGGCCGGGTCGCCGGTGTTCTCGTGGCATTGGAGCCAATTGCAGGGCAACTCGGCGATACCGATCTGGCGGATGGCGTTGGGCACCACAAAAAGGTCCCAGGGAGGAAGCAGAGGCACCGGCTGGGGGCCCATGTAAGCCCAGACCAGCCCGCCCATCTCCCGCACCGGGTATGAGCCGATCTTCACCTGCTCCTTCAGCTTGTTGGTGGGAGACTCCAGCGGGGTGTCGATGCACTGGCCGTCGGGGGCGAACATCCAGCCGTGATAGCAGCAGCGGAGGCCGTCGTCGCCGGGGATGCCGTATTTCATCATGGTCAGCCGGTGGGGGCAGCGTTCGCCCACCAGACCCGGAACGCCCTTCCCGGTGATGAAGAGGACCAGGTCCTCTCCCAACACCCGGACGGGCATCACGTCTTCCTCTTTCAGTTAGGCCAGCGGCCGGATGGGGATCCAATACCGGCGCATCAACTCGCCCATGGGAGTGCCCGGGCCTACTCTGGTGAGTCTCTCATTGGCTTCCGCGGTCAGCATGTGCGACCCTCCCTGATCGACCTTTCGTGGGGAGACATCCCCTGGCTAGATGGTCGGCAGCTAGTATATCGCAGATTCGCCAGATACAGAGAACCGGCTGGGGATGCCCCGGCCGGTTCTAACGTTGGGGCCTATCCTGTGTCTACCTAGCAATGAAAGAATGGGTCAATTCTCCGTTGATGCTGACGGTGTAGGTCTCGCCGGGATTCAAGGCGCTGTCGCCCAAGGTGAGCTGGCCATCGTGGTAGCCATAGATCGCAGTACACGCGATCGTCTCGTCGGCGGGAATCCGATTCATCACTTCAACAGAGTAATCGTTGCCCCGCTGGCTCAGGTAGTAGTAGCTGAATCGGGCGCAGCCGCTGGGCAGACCCGAGGTAATCGTCAGGATGTACGGACCGTCGGCTGTCTCTGGTGGCGCTACGGTTGATCCTTCGATGGGAGCCTGGACTACGACGGTCGCATGTTCGATTGGAGCCGGGGTCCCGGCAGTCGCTTCTTCGTTGGAGCCCGATTCTCCGGCTGTCGTATTTACGACCTCTGGGAAGGTGGCCTCGGTGCCGTTGACCGACACTGTGTAGGTCCGGCCTTCGGCAAAGTCCCCGCCGAGGGGAATCTCGGTGACCACCAGCGGTAGGTCGGCGGTGCATGGTAATACGTAGTCCGCCGCAACCTCCATATGGGTCACGGTAACTTCGACACGCTCGGCGGACCGCCGGTTGATCTCGTAGCCGTTGAACCTGGAGCAACTACTGCCCTTGGGCAGCCTGGAGACAATGGTCAAGAGATATCCGCCGTCAGCCTTGGTCACCTCGATCTCCTCGATGGGAGACTCTTTTTCGACCATGGCCAAGCCGTCCGCATCCTGGACGGTGAAAGAATGGGTCAGTTCGCCGTTGATGCTGACGGTGTAGGTCACGCCGATATTGAGTCCGCTTCCGAGGACCGCCTCGCCTTCGTGGTAGCCGTAGACCGCAGTGCAAGCAATCATCTGGCCGGCAGGCATCAGGTTGGTTACTTCAACTAGGAACGTGTTGCCGTCGAGTTGGACCCGGTATTCGTTAAACCGAGCGCAGCCGCTGGGCAGACCGGATGTGATCTCGAGGGTGTACTCACCGCCGGCAGACGCAGGTGGGACCAGGTTGGTGTCTTCGATGGGGGCCGGGACCTCAGTCATCGTTGGCTCTTCCGGCGGTGGGGGCCCCTTCACTGGTGTTTCGGTGGCCGGTGGCTGGGTGGATACGGGCGCCGTTCCGCCGCCCCCACAGGCAACCGCCGCCAAAAGGGCCG
>CAYMZL010000145.1:0-6238 GCA_964394825.1 uncultured Dehalococcoidia bacterium
GCCCTGGGAGACGCCATACCCCTGATGCCGGACACCACCGTCTTGGTGTTCACCGACGGGCCCCTGAGCGCCAACAATCCGCTGCTACGCCTGCTGCGGCCCGTGGCCCAGGTGGAAGAATTGTCCGCTCCCTCCGGCGAGGGGCTGGCCCGATGGGTAAAATCCGCAGCCGAGGCCAATGGCTCGTCCATCAGCCCATCGGCGATCCGCTCAATGACTGATCTGGTCGGCAACGACCTCTGGACCCTGGCCCAGGAACTGGAAAAGTTGGCCCTCTACTGCTCGGGGCGAGAGATACAAGAGGCGGACGTGGGCGAGATGGTCTCCCAAGTCCGGGAGGCCAGCATCTTCGCCGCGGTAGACGCCATGATCGACGGCCGCCCCGGCGTGGCCCTGCGCCTGCTGCACCAGTTGAAAGAGGACGGCCGGGAAGCACCCTATATCATCGGCATGGTCGAGCGCCAACTGCGCCTGCTTGCGTTGGCCCGCGATTCCATGGACCGGGGTGTGCCGCAGAGCGAGATGCGGGGACGGCTGGGGACGTCGTCCGACTTTGTGGTGCGGAAGACTGTGGAGCAAGCCCGGCGTCATTCCATGCCGGAGATCATCTGGCGGTACAACCGGTTATTGGAAACTGACTTGGCCATCAAGCGGGGGAGACTGGAACCCGACCTGGCCTTGGAATTACTGGTGGGCGACGAAGTGGCCCGCCGTTAGACCGGCGGAAGGCTAGTCCTGGGGCACCACCGGGTTGTAGCAGGAGACATAGTGCGCTGCTTCGATCTCACGTAATTTGGGCTTCGGCTCCTCCCGGCATTGGCTCTGCGCTTTGAAACAACGGGGCAAAAAGGGGCACTCCTCCGGCAGCGTAATCATGTTGGGGGGGCTGCCGGGTAAAGGCTCGATCCTCCGGTCCGGATCGTCCAGACGGGGCAACGCCTGCAGCAGCGACCAGGTGTAAGGGTGTTGGGAGCGGCTGAACAACGGCCTAACCTGGGCGCTCTCCACCACGTTTCCTGCGTAGATCACGCCCACTGTGTCGGCCATGGCCGCAACCACACCCATGTCGTGGGTGATGAGCAGGACCGATGAGTTCTGCTCTTTCACCAGCTCCTTGATCCGATGCAGTATCTCAGCCTGAAGGGTAACGTCCAATCCCGAGGTGGGCTCGTCGGCGATCAACAACTTGGGCCGCAGGACCAGGGCTATGGCCATCATCACTCTCTGGCACATGCCGCCGCTCAGGGCAAATGGGTATTGGCCCATGATCCGCTTGGGGTCGGGCATGCCCATCTGAAACAGTATGTCCTGCGCCATTCGGTTGGCGTTTCGGAGCGAGATGTCTCTATGCTCCAGGATCACCTCTTCCAACTGGGGTCCGATGGACTCGATGGGGTTCAGCGCGGACTGGGCGTCCTGGAACACCAACGATATCTCCCGGCCTCTCAGGTCCCGCATCGGCGCCGGGCTGGCGTGCAGAAGGTCGATGTCCCGGTACATGATCCGGCCGTCAGAGACCTCTGCATTCCGCGGCAGAAGTCCCATGACCGCAAGGGCCAGCGTGCTCTTTCCGGCGCCGCTTTCACCCACGATGCAATGGACCTCGCCCTCGTTCAAGGTGAGGCTTACGTTGTTCAAGGCTTTTACCCGTCCGGCGGAGGTGCCGAAACTCACCGTGAGGTCTTCTATTTTGAGCAGTTCAGTCATTTGCGCCAAAGGGTCCCGTCGATTAATTCGGTGCGGCTTTTTGCCTCAGGTCCACCGGCCGGTAACGGCCCTCACGCAGCTCCCTTATCAGGTCTTCCAGGCAGGATACCGGACGCTGGAATTCGGTTGCCACGGTGCCGATCTGCTCAACTTTATGGGCGTCGCTGCCTGCCGTCATACTTACGCTCAGGCGTACCCCCAAGTCCAGGGAGAACTGGTTCTGGACCGCCAACCCCCGTCCGTTCAGTGCCTCGATAGCCTGGCACATCCGGAAGAACTCGTCGCCGCCGGCCCGCTCCAGCATCTCTTCCCTGATTCCGGGCCGCACCGCCGGTTCCTCCAGAAAGCGCCGTCGATAGGGATGTGCCGCAATCATCACGCCCTCTGCCCGGTCTACGGATGCCTGTAGAAATTCGGGTTTATGCATGCCGAATTCGTACTGGGTTAGGCCAAACACCAATACGTGGCCGGCCTCGGTATTGATCTCACAGCCTGGAATCACCAGGAAATCGTGTTTGCTGGAAAGTTCCCATACCTGCTCGTCAGTCCAGAAATTGTCGTGATCGGTGAGGCATATCCCGTCCAGTCCTCGCGACTTGGAGCCGTCGATCAACTCGTCCACGCTCATGAAACTGTCGTCGGAGTTGGGGTAGCTATGGGTATGGAGGTCAATCAGCAAGGTCTATTTCATGAACGCGGGCGCACTAACTAGGCCCATGATAGCAAACGGGAGCTTGGATGAGAAACCACGTGTTGCGGGGCCAAGGATCGATGCGCTTTCACATGACCGGCCCGTTCCGGGCAGGCGGCGCCCATGGGAACTGCTTCTTGGAGTAGGTCCGGTCCCCTTCCTGGCGCACTCTATTTGCGGCAGCCGGTTAGCGCGGGTCGAAGAACCCTTCTTCTTCGAGAGTTTCCATCACTTCCGCGGCCTTGCGGCTGCCGATCTTCAGCCGCCGCTCCAGATAGGAGCTGGTCAATTGGGGATTTCTTGCGCCCAACTCCCTGGCTTCTTCCATGATGCGGGCGTCCACTTCACCTTCGTTCTCATCTGTTTCGGGCTCGCCCATGTTTAGCGTCGGCAACGGCGGCCCGTCCTGGCCCAGCCAGAACTCAACCATCTGGTCGATCTCCTGGTCGTAGACCAAGGTGCCTTGGATCCGGCTGGGTTTGGGCGACTCGTTGTGCAACAGCAACATATCGCCCTTGCCCAACAGCTTCTCCGCCCCGACGGCGTCAAGAATGACCCTGGAGTCGACCTGGGAAGCCACGGCAAAGGCGACGCGGGCCGGTATGTTGGCCTTGAGCAGGCCGGTCACCACATTGACCGACGGCCTCTGCGTTGCCAGCACCAGATGTATCCCGGTGGCCCGTCCCAGTTGGGCCAGCCTAACCAGGTTCTGCTCCACCTCGAACCCGCCAACCATCATCAGGTCGGCCAGTTCGTCGACTACCAACACCAGGAAGGGCATCTTCTCTTTGGCCCGCTTGTTGTACCCGTCGATGTTCCTGGCGCCCGTCTCTTCCATCAGCTTGTACCGGTTCAACATCTCCCGTATCAGCCCGCGGAGAGCGGTGTTGACCTCTTCGACGTCGACGATCACCGGTCCCACCAGGTGGGGTATCCCGTTGAAGGGAGTCAACTCGACCCGCTTGGGGTCCACCATGAGGATGCGCAGTTGGTCCGGCGTCTTGGTAAGCAGGAATGACGCAATGATGGAGTTGATGCAGACACTCTTGCCGCTGCCGGTGGCCCCGGCGATCAGCACGTGGGGCAGCGCGGCCAGGTCCAGGACCACGGGGCTGCCTCCGGTGTCCTGGCCCAAGGCGATGGGCAGACCGCCCTTGGCCGCCAGTTTGCTGAAGGCCGGAGTTTCCATAACCTCCCGCAGGTGCACCTTACTGGGCGAGGGGCTGGGCACTTCCAGGCCCACCAGCGCCTCGCCGGGCACCGGGGCCTCGATCCTCAGATACGGCGTCTTCAGGGCCAGGGCCATGTCCTTCTCCCGGATCAAGATACTCTGGACCTTGACCCGGCTGCGTTCGAGGGCCGACGGGTCGGAATTGTCTTTTTCGAGGCCGATGGCGCCTCGGCCGGCGTCTCCCCGCTTGGGCACCCAGCCGGGGACCAGTCCGAAGCGCACGACCCTGGGGCCGGCTTTGACGTCGGTGACCTCGACCCTAACACCATGGTCGCCCAGGGTGGTTTCCACCAGCCGCGCCATCTCTTGAAGGGCGGCTTCCGGGGCATGATGGGGGTCGGGCGGCGCAAGCAGGTCCACCGAGGGTATCTGCCAACGTTTCTTGCCTGCTTTTCCGACCCCGTTGGAACGGGGCGGCTTGGGGGCTTTTCTCAAAGCGGGCTCCGAGGAATTCCAGGTGGGGATCAGTCCTGAGTCGGGCATCTCCCATTCGTCTTCCATCTCACTGCCCAAACTCGGCTCGCCGTCCAGACCCGCCAGCACCGGGAGTTCCGAATCCCCGTCCGGTTCAGGGTGAAAACCAAAGCCGGGGGCTGGCTCACGGTCCCCTTGGTAGGCCCGGGTGCGCACTGAGGTCCTGGACGGGCCAAGGATCAACATCTTCAGCAGTTTGCCACCCGAAGAATTACGGTGCATGCCGTAGCGCAGGATCCGGAATCTCCGGTCCAGGTACCGGGCGCCCAGGTGGGCGCCGATGAAGAGATAGATAAGGCCTAACTGAAGCCCGGAGAGTCCTCTCCTGGCGTAGCGGAAATAAACCAAGCCAGCCTTCCTGGGCCTGATTACAACGGGCACAACCAAGGCCATTCCCACTATCTTGAGGGCGGCGAGGATTGCCGGGGCGCCACCCAGGACACCGCCCCACTTGCCGCCAAGGCTCACGAATTCCAGGGCGCCGTCCGGGGGAAAGATGGTGGAGAGGACGCCGATGGACATGGCGGCCAAGGCCGCGGCCACGGTCCAGTGGCGCCAATGGGAGAACAGGATGTGGCGGTTGTAGCGGAGTGTGGCGAGAGTGACGGCAACCCAAAGGCCCGCGGGCACCCAGCCGTAACCCAGGGCCTCGACGGCCCATTCCCGCGCATCCCTAGAGAAGCCGAAGAACAGGCCGACAGACAGACCGATAGCCAATATGGCCAGGGCGTCTATCAGCGAACCTGGGGCTCCGTGGATGAGTTCCTTGATCGATGGCGAAGCGGTACTGCGCCGCTTCCTCCCAATTGAACTGGCCACTCAATCCCTCCAGTGGCAGTTACTATCGGCCGGTTTCCGGCGAGTGGCTGGACTAAACCTCCAAAACCACTGGGATTATCATAGGCGAACGGCGCGCGGCGCCAGCTATGAAGCTGCGGGCAGTTTCCCTGACTTTTGCCCTTAATTCGTCGATTTCTTCGTGGCGGACGTCGCCGCTGGTCAATTCCTTGGCTACGGCAACGCTCAATTCCTCGAATAGGGTGCCCGTTTCCGATTCGTCCAGGAACCCGCTGGCCACGATCACGGGCTCGTCCAGAAGACCGCCGTTCTTCTTGTCCGTGGTTACCACCAGCACCACGACGCCGTCCTTGGAGAGGCTGCGCCGTTGGCTGAGCACCGGGCTCTGGGTGTCCCGGGTGGTCAGGCCGTCCACGAAGATGGGCCCGGCGGAGACGCGGTCATCCATCTTTGCGCCGCTTTCGGACAACTCCAGAACGTCGCCGTCTTCCATGACGAAGATGCCGTCCTTGGCCACGTCCAGGTCCCAAGCCAGTTGGGCGTGGGCGGTCAGGTGCCGGTATTCTCCGTGCACCGGTATGAAGTAGCGCGGCCGCACCAGGCGCAGCACCAGCTTGAGTTCCTCTTGGCTGGCGTGCCCGTGAACGTGGACCGTGGCGATCCGGTCGTAGAGCACCTTGGCCCCCTGGCGCAGCAGGTTATCTATGGTGTGGCTAACCGCAAGTTCATTCCCCGGTATGGGAGTGGCGGAGATGATCACCGTGTCTCCAGCCATGATGTTAACGTCGCGGTGTTCCTGTTTGGCGATGCGCACCAAGGCCGAAGTCGGCTCGCCCTGGCTGCCGGTGGTCATCAGGATCACTTTTTCCGGGGGCAACTTCCTAGTCTCACGCAGGGGCACCAGTATTCCGGGCGGCACGGTCAGATAGCCGAGTTCAGTGGCCACTTTCACGGTGTCCACCATGCTCCGGCCCACGATACTGACTTTACGCCCGTGCTTCTCGGCGGCGTCCACCACTTGCTGGACCCTTGAGACCAGCGAGGCGAAGGTGGCGACCATCACCCGGCCTTCCGCTTCTCCGATGGCCCGGTCAAGGGCCTCCCCCACCACCCGCTCCGAGGTGGTGTACCCGGGCACCTCGGCGTAGGTGGAGTCAGAAAACAGCAGCAGAACGCCGTCATCCCCATAGTGGGCCAAGGCGGGCAGGTCGAAGATGCGGCCATCCACCGGGGTATGGTCGATCTTGAAGTCTCCGGTGTGGATCACCGTGCCCAGCGGGGTCCCGATGGCGATGCCCATGGCGTCGGGGATGCTATGGCACACCCGGAACCACGAC
>CAYMZL010000146.1:0-6195 GCA_964394825.1 uncultured Dehalococcoidia bacterium
CCATGGTTCAACAACAAGCGGCATTACTGAAACCCGAGACGTTGATTGAAGAGTTTAAGAAGAACGGTGTCACCCACATCGTGACCATTCCGGACAGCGAGACCAACTATCTCTACGAACTGATGAAAGCGCAAGACTGGTTGGACATCGTCCCCACATCCCGGGAGGGTGAGACCTTCGCCATCGCGTTGGGCTTGATCGTCGGCGGGAAAGTGCCGGTCTGCGTCATCCAGAACACGGGCATGATGGAGTCCGGAGACTCGATCCGGGGCATGGCCATCGACGCCGGGTTCCCGCTGGTCATGTTGATCGGCTACCGGGGATGGACGCGCCACGGCGTGATCACCGACTCGGCGGCCCGGTACACCGAGACCTTCCTCCACGCCATGGGCATCAACTACTACCTGGTTGAGCAGGATGACGACGCCTCGCGGATATCGGTCGCCTTCGAAGAAGCCAGGGCCACCAGCCGGCCCGTGGCCGTGTTGATCGGCGACGAGTACCACGGCTTCAACCGCATGTAGCCGACCGGCGAACCATGCCGGCGAAACCGACCAGACAATTTAAACAGAGGACCGACCGCACTGGAGGTGCAATATGTTCGACTCAGCAGATATGTTCCGGGCCTTTCAGGCGCACCGGGGCAAGGCCATCGTCTTGGTGACCGGCACCTCGGGCCGGGATTGGAGGGAAGTCTCCGACAACGAGAGCCGCGACCTAACCCTTCAGGGCGCCATGGGTCAGACCAACTCGGCGGCCCTGGGTTTCGCCCTCTCCCAGCCCAACGAAAAGGTGGTGCTGTTCGACTCGGAGGGCTCGCTTCAGATGAACATGGGCGTCCTGGCGACCATCGCCGGTAAAAAGCCCAAGAATTTCTTCCACTTCCTGATGGACAACGAATGCTACGCCACCACGGGCGGACAGCCGGTGCCCAACGCGTCGGAGATCAACTACGCCGGCATGGCCAAGGAAGCCGGGTATACCGCCACCTTCGAGTTCGACAACCTGGAAGAGTTCACCAACAATATCGAACAGATCATGAAGGAAGAGGGCCCGGTTTTCGTCGCCATGAAGATGATACCCAAGATTGAGAACGAGCCCATCGGCCGCCGGGTGCGCAAGCCCCAGCGCTCCCGGGCCGAGACCATCAAGGTGCTGCAGGCCGAATTGGGAATCACCACCGCTTAGACGTATGGCTAGGGCCGTTTACCCAATGGTTCCCTGAATACGGCCTCGCCCCTAATATTGACGACCGGCTGGGCAGGGAATATGATGCGCAGGTGGATTCGTTGTTCCGCTGGGCGCACGGGACTGGTTGTCACGAAATCCAGCGGGTAGCTACGACTTTCGTAGGTGAACGAGCCATAATCACCGGAAACTATCACAAACATCCCCTTGTATACCCCACCAAACCGTAGCAGGGAGGAAACAATTGTCTGATCAAGATATTTCATTAATGGCCCACCTGATGCGCCGCGCCGGATTCGGCGCCCCGCTGGAGGAACTGCAAGCTAGGTCCGCCAAGGGGTACGACGCCACCGTCGATGAGTTGCTCGACCCCGAATCGCAGCCGCCGATGGAGCGCGACATCATGATGCGCTACAAGACGGAGTGGCTCTCACAGGCCGGGCTGGAAGGCCAACAAGAAGAGTGGACCTTCCGCATGATCAACACCAAGCGCCCGCTTCAAGAGAAGATCGCTCTGTTCTGGCACGGAGTTTTTGTCACCGGCCATGCCAAGTGCGAATACCCACGGCAACAGATGCTGGAATTGGATATGTTCCGGACCGCTGGAATGGGCAGTTTCCACGATCTGCTCATGGGCTTGTCCAAGGACCCGGCCATGGTCTTCTACCTGGACAATTGCATGAGCCACAAGGGCGCCATCAACGAGAACTGGGGCCGGGAGCTTCTGGAATTGTTCTCCCTGGGTGTCGGAATGGACGGCGAATTCAATTACAGCGAGGATGATGTCAAGGAAGCAGCCCGCGCCTTCACCGGCTGGACCGTGACCAACTCCATCCCCCGTTACCCCTATGGCAAGTACGAAGCCAAGTTCATGTTCGACCCCCATGACCATGACAGCGCCGAAAAGACTTTCCTGGGTGAGACCGGGAACCTCAACGGCAATGACATCGTGGACATCATAATCAAGCAGCCTGCCACCGCCCGGTTCGTTGCGCGGCACCTCTACAACTTCTTCGTTGCCGACGAGCCACAGGTGCCGGCCTGGAAGGACACCCCGCCCAGAGACCCTGAGGCCATCAAACAACTGGAAGACGAGTACTTCCGCTCCAACTACGACATCACCTCGATGTTGAGAGTGCTGTTCAAGTCGGACTTCTTCAAGAACGCCAAGTTCGCCAAGATCAAGAGCCCGGCGGAGACCGTGGCCGGCACTCTGCGCCTGGTGGGAGACTTCAAATTCCCCAAGCCGGGCCTAGACATGATTGCCCTGAACATACGGTACATGGGCCAGGACTTGCTGAACCCGCCCACGGTGGAGGGCTGGCATACCGGGCGTGAGTGGATCGACTCCGGGACGCTGGTGGAACGGATCAACTTCACCGCCGACCAAGTGGGCAACATCAACCACCCCGGCGTGAAAAACATCATCAGCCGGATCGGCGGGGCCGGGTCAGTCCTGACCGCCGACCAGTTGGTTGACGGCTGTCTGGAGAACTTGGGTGCTTATCAACTGGCCGATGAAACCCGGAAGCAGTTGTTGGAGTTGGCCACGAGCGAAGGGGAGATCCGCAGCGACGCGGAGGGCTTCCCCGTCCGGGTAGCGACCATGCTCCAGTCCATCGTCGCCACCACCGAGTATCTTTTCGCCTAAACCGGTGGTTGGGTTGCCCAAGCAGTCCGAAATATTCGCCGCCCAGGAACGCAGATAAAGCAGCCGGGCGGCTCCGGAAACTAATCTGGGAAGTTAGTTGGAGATTAAACGATGACATCGACGAAGAAAGACCCGGTATTGGTGGTGCTTCAACTGGCCGGCGGCAATGACGCGCTAAACACCATCGTCCCGTACAACAACCCCAAATACTTCGACAACCGGCCCAACGTCATGGTGCCGCAGGACCAGGTCTTGCCCATAAACGACGAGATAGGCTTCAACCCCAGCATGGGGCCGATAAAGAAGCTGTACGACGAGGGTCATGTGGCGGTGATCCAGGGCGTTGGATATCCGACGGCCAGCCGCTCCCACTTCCGGTCCATGGACATCTGGCACACCTGCGAGCCCGAAAAGGTGGGTGACGAAGGCTGGCTGGGCCGCGTTGTCCGGGACCTTGACCCCAACCAAGAAAACGTCCTCACCGCCGTGAACTTCGGCCGGGGCCTGCCCAGAGCGCTGGTGGCGCCGGGAGTGCCGGTCGCATCCGTTGGCAACCTGGAGACCTACGGCGTACTCACCGGGATCGATGACGTTGACCAGCGGCTCAAGGCGCTGGACGTCTTCTCCAAGGTCTACACTCCCATGATCGGCCAGGGCCCGGTGTATGACTACCTGGCCCACACCGGACTGGACGCGCTGAAGGGGGCCGACATCTTGAGCGCCGCGCCTGAGATGTACTCCTCGACCGTGGAATACGGCGGCGACGACGTCGGCCAGTACCTGAGGAACATCGTGCAGACCCACCTGGCCGGGTTCGGAACCAGGGTGTTTTACACCACGGCCCCATACAACAGCTTCGACACCCACGCCGGTCAGTTGGCCAACCACACCAGGCTCTGGGCCGAGACCAGCCGGGCCGTCGCCGACTTCTACGACGACCTGCAAGAGCACGACGCAGGAGACGATGTAACGCTCTTGGTCTTCACCGAATTCGGCCGCCGCGTCCACGACAACGGGGCCGGCACCGACCACGGCGCGGGCGGACACGCCTTCGTCATCGGCCAAAACGTGAAGGGAGGCCTCTACGGGGAGTATCCTTCGCTGGACGCCGGCAAGCTCGACGAGGGCGACCTGCAATTCAACAACGACTTCCGCGGCCTGTACTCCACCATCCTGGAGAAGTGGATGGGCCTGGACGCCAAGCCCATCGTAAACGGCACGTTCGAGCAATTGGACTTTATCTAGGCCCAGCGTAAAAACAATCAAGACAGCTCGGTGAGGGAAAGATGACTACTGAGATCTCGCACATAAACGTGCAATATAGTAAAACCATTGGCCGCGGCGAGCAATTCGGGCCTGGGTTCACTTATCCAATCTTCGTTGCCCGCGGGAAAGAGGGTATCATGTACGTCCTCTGCCGCAGCTCGGAGTACCGTCCGGAGGGGACCCGCGTCACCGTCTGCACCACCGACGAAGAGTTCATCTCGACCTTCGCCCGCGGCGTCGCCCAGCAAGGGCCCCACGAGTATAATTTCGAGGACGGTTCGTTGGTGTGGCCCACCTGTATCGCCCTGGATAGCCAAGAGAATCTGTTCATCTCCGACGAATGGCTGAACCGCATCTCCCAGTTCTCCAAGGACGGCGATTACCTGGGCAAATGGGAAGAGCGGCCCGGCTCCGGAGACGGCGAGCTTGACCGGCCTTCAGGCATGGTATTCGACGCCGACGAGAACCTGTACATCGTCGATAGCGGCAATAACAGAATCCAAAAATTCACCAAAGACGGCAAGTTCCTTTCCAAGTGGGGGACCGCCGGCAGCGGCGACGGCGAGTTCGACATGCCCTGGGGCATCGCCATCGACAGTCATGGCGACATCTACATCGCCGACTGGAGAAACGACCGGATCCAGAAATTCAGTCCCGATGGCCGGTTCCTGATGAAGTTTGGGAGTTCGGGCTCGGGAGAAGGCCAATTCGACCGGCCGACCGGCGTGGCCATCGACCGAGACGGCGTGATCTACGTTGCCGACTGGCTCAACAACCGGCTTCAGGTGTTCGATCCGGACGGCAATTTCGTGGCGGTGAAGACCGGGGAAGCCACCGTTTCCAAGTGGGGCAAGGACAAGTTGGACGCCAACTCTGAGATGTGGGGTGAGCGGGAAAGGGCCCAAGGACTGGAGCGCGAGAAAGACTTCTGGGGCCCAACCGGCGTGACGGTCGATGATGACGGAATGATCTTCGTTCCCGAGTCGGCCAGGAACCGCATCCAGGTATACACGACCCAGTCGCCAACATTCGCGGGTCCCCGCCTGTAATTCGACCAAAGACGGCAGGGCTGACGCAGCCCATAGCTGATTAACGATAGGGCCTCGAGATTCGAGGCCCTATTTATCTCCAATACATTGCGACCGGTGTTGACACGTGCCCATCAAAGTTGGCCGGACTCCATATCTAAGTTCAGAGCCCATGTATTTCGACATGGTCCAGCGCGGAATCGAAGTCGAGGAGATGCCGCCCAATGAACTGACCGCGGCCATCTCGGACGGGCGTTTGCAGGGCGGGCTCGTACCTTTGGTTGACACCTATGATCTGGACGGCAGCATGCGGACTGTGTCGGGTTTCTGCGTTGCCACCATCGCTCAGGCGGTCAGTGTCAAACTCCATTCCAAGACCCCGATAGAAGAACTGTCCGGCTGTAGCATCGCCATCCCCCATGAGGCGCCCACTGCGGTCAAACTGCTTCAAGTATTGCTGTCGGTGAAGCATGGAGTAAAGCCGGAGGCCTACGTTACCCAGGATGACCCCCACGAGGCACGCCTTTTGGTGGGGAACTTGGGGCTGCGCCACCGCCGCGGATTGCGGGATTTCCCGAATACCTACGACCTGGGAGCAGAGTGGCGCCAATGGACCGGGCTGCCCTTTGTATTCGCCCGGTGGGTCCTGAGGAACGACCTTGAGCCGCAGGATGCCCTGGTGATCGAAGACTCCCTCTACACCAGCCTGCAAGACTGGGCCGACGGGCTTTACCGCGTTTCCGGGCCCAGCGACAGGGTGCCGGTCCACCCCCAGGAGATTCATCAATACACTCAGGGCATACGGTATTTCATGGGCGTCCCCGAAGAAAAATCCGTCGCTCTGTTCAAAGAGTACCTGACGGGACTGGATGTTGATTAGAGGAGCCTGACGGTCTCTTGGGGCATGGTAGGATAGCGCAGCTAAACCGCCGATACGATGTACGTGAACGAAGGACGCACCTGCCTTGGCTCGCAGTACCTGGCTCGTCGTTTTCCCCTCCTTTTGCTTAAGCAGATAGGGGCTTGTTCTAACAGAGCATCTCAAGTGCGAGTATTCTTGTT
>CAYMZL010000147.1:0-6171 GCA_964394825.1 uncultured Dehalococcoidia bacterium
CCCCTTTCGTAAAGGGGGACGGGAGGGGGATTTTCGCGGCATCAGGGAGAACGATCGCTATGACGCAGCGGAACCGGGCGGAGCGTTCTTCCCAGGGCACGTTTTCCAGGTTCTTGAGCAGCAGGGCGACCCGGTCTTGGTCGCCGGCGCAGGAATCGCCGCCGTAACGGGCCGACCGCACTCCGGGTTCGCCGGAGAGGGCGTCCACCTCCAGTCCCGAGTCGTCGGCCAGGGTCAGCATCCCGGAGATGACCGCGTACTCCGACGCCTTGAGCCAGGCGTTCTCCTCGAAGGTCTCGCCAGTCTCGTCGACCTCGTGGGTGATGCCCAAGTCCTGTAGCGAAACCAACTCAAAGGGAATCTCCTTCAGCAGGTCCTGGTATTCACGCATCTTGCCGGGGTTGCCGGTGGCGATGAGGAGGCGGGCGGGTTGGGTGCTGAACATCCTAAAGGGCATACCCCTCGATGGCGCGTTTGCGCAGGGAGTCGAAGGAGTAGGACCAAATGCTGTCAAAATGATTATTTCCAATCGATACCATCGCCTCGGTCCAATCAGACGAAAGTCGACGATCTGCGAGAGAAGTCAAAGTGGCTATCTGGAGTGGTTTGTGCCGACCAATTAGGACTTGATATGGTGTCACGATCCAGCGTATTCTGGTGCCTGTTAAAAATAGTGCAAAATATCCCCTGTCTCCAGGTTGCCTCAGAGCCAGACCGTCAAAATCAGCACGCGTCAGTTGCCTTTCACGTAGTGGTCCAGTATCTGCTTCTACCTCGAATCGAAGCATTCCTCCCGTATCTTGAGCCGTTATATCAGGGTGTCCGGAAGCCTTCACCTCAAGCACACGGACACCTAGACGTAACAATACGTGGGCAGCGAAACCTTGAACACGGAATCCGAACTCTATCGGGCCAGATTTTTGCAAAAGGTTCCGAAAACACTCAGCGGCTCGCCAATCTTCATCCATGTGTTAAGACTGGACCAGATTGGCGAGCAAACCCTTGAACTATCAACGACATGGCCACTGTATTATCGAAGGACTTTGGGATCAAGCGCACGAAATGGTCCATCTCATGACTGGCTACGACCAATTGTACCCGCTTGCCAAGTTCAGCTAGCCTTTCTAATAGAATCTCTATGTGTTGCGGATCAAACGACTGGGTTGGATCGTCCAACAACAAGAGGTGGACTTCAAAAGGAAATGTGTCCAAGTCAGAAAAAGCAAAATATGGCACAAGTTCCAATGCATTAATCGCTTGCCCATTGAGAACTTCGGAAGGAACGAGACCAGGGAAGGAATCTCCAGTCGACGCCACAAGCATATGAAGCTGGGGCAACTGGGCATCGTCGATGTAGAGCCTGTCGTAGACAGGGTGGTCTGTAAGGGCGCGGAATGCTTTGGTCATTGCCTCGCTTATTTCCGGAGCAGCTTGACGCAGTTTCTCCGTTAAGACGATTTCGACGTGGTCGCGAACTCCTCGTACTCCTGTCCCAAATGTCGTGAGGTCACTCAATCGTATTTCAACACGCTCAATCTCCTTGAGATCACTTTGGAGAACTCTCAATCGTGTCAGGGTATTGTGGTAGTGAACCTCATCTTGCAAGCTATCAAATTGGCGCTGGCGTGCACCTTGAACCGATTCCCTTTCTTCGACCTCGGTCTGGACGGCACGGAGGCTTTCTTCAAGCTCATTATTGAAATCTGTGAGATCTGGAACGATTTGTTCAAACGAGATTAACCGCCCGAGCATAGGCTCGGCATCTTGGCACATTTGATCGAGAGTTTTCCGAGCTTCAGATAAACGCTCTTCAAGTCTTTCAACTGTGGATTGGAACTCTTTCACCAGCTCGACTTGTTCCCGTAATGTGTCCAATTGTTGGGACGCTTCTTGCTCCTCCGACGTCGCATTATTCAGTGATTGACTGAGAAGAGAAAGAACTTGCAACCGATCTGACGGGCGTTGACAAACAGGACAGGCCGAACCAGCGCCTTCTTCAGAATCTTCGAGCCAAGAGTGGGCTTGCTCATGGAGGCGGTGGAGTGCATTAGTTTGTTGAATCTGCTCCTGTGCCCTCTCAAACTCATTTGCCACATCTTCAATTGTTTGGCCATGGAGAGTATCGTGCAGGATTGATTTCGCCGATTCGCAAGATTGGGACGTGGTCTGGAATGCCTCGTACTCGGTTCTCACCCCTGAGAGGAGCGAGACGACAGTCTCCGTCTCCGATTGCAACTGTTGCCGTCGAGCTTCTAGTTCCTCGGTGCCCTGAGAGTTAGCCTGCGTAAGTGCTTCAACCGCCTCTTCGAGGAGGCCTCGTAGGTCAGCTTCCATCTCCATGTCCGAACCTTCGATTTCCCGATAGAACTGTCTGATGCGAGCTTCCGTGGCCTGGATGTCTGGGACACTTCCTTCTCCCCAAGGTGGGTTGGCAATATACGCGTCACGCCTTTGTTCGTGCCGACCGATTTCTACTTCAATTTCAGAGCGTTTAGCTGTAATCTCATTCCCTATCTCATTTTCGGCATCCTCTTGGTCGCGTAAGAATCGGTCAAGCGCTGCCAACGTCAGAGGGATATCGCTCAGTCCTAAATATGCGTAGATTGTCCTCGCAAACGGTAATAGGTCTTCCGGCATTCGCCGCAACGGCGCACTCTGGGCTGTATAAACGATGTGCATTCCCTCACCGGCCGGCACCGAATCGAACTGGGGTAGAACATCCCGGATAGACAGTGGATTGCCAGCCGCGTCAGTCAAATCGGAATCCGAGCCACCGCTCGCGCCCCTAATAAGAGTCCTACGTAATCTCAACTGCTGGCCTGACCGGTCTAACCCAATCTCGACGCGACACGGACCAGTATAAGTTTGATTCGCTATGACCTCATTCGGCCTTCGGAGCGATCCAAATAGCCCCCATCGAATGGCTTCTATAACACTGGATTTGCCGTATCCGTTTGGCCCTAAGACAAACAGATGTTTACCATCAAGGCGTATTTCCTGGCGAGTTGTGAACCCCTTGAAACCTTCGATTGCGACCCATCCGATTTTGAAGCCACCAGGTGAGACCATCTCTTCCTCCACCGGCAGTAAGTTGATTAACTACTCAGGATTCTGCTGATTTAGTCGGTCTAAAGATTCTTTGATTCGTTGGAGCATCCTGGTGCGCTCCGTTTCCAGATACTGAAGGCATCCGTCGGGACCTCCGCCCTCCCTCAGCAACTCCCGCATCATGACTGCCCACAAATCACGTTCATTGACATCAGTAATCTGGCTGGCGAGGTCTTCATAGGCTGATTTCAGCTGATCGCCGGATGAACTACTCATATTCAATACATCCCAACAAGTTTTTGAAACCGACGGTACTTCTCGGCAATTCGCTGGGCCCTAGCGTGCCAGAAAAGTTTGTACTCGATTTGTATTCAGACCTTAATCACCGGAGACAGGTGAAACTATGGGCGCATTATAGCTGAAATGGTGGGGAAAAAGTCACGAGACGACCGTAAAAGCAAGAAAGCTGACTATTGACTGCAAGAAACTGTTTCCTAACTGGTAAATACAAGCCTAGACCGTTCCCCGCTGTGCCAACTCGGCCAGTTCCCCCTCACCCAACCCTAGCCATGAGCCGTAGATATGGCTGTTGTGCTCCCCAACTTTGGGGCCGGCGTGCTCGACGGCGCCGGGGGTCTCGCTGAACTTTGGGACCACCCCCAGCATCTTGGTCCGGCCCAGTTCCGGGTCGTCGATATCGATGATGTCCTCGCGGGCCTGGTAGTGGGGGTCCGCCATGATCTGAGCGGCGTCGTAGACCGGGCCCACCACTCCCCCGGCGGGGATGAGTTGGTCCATGGTCTCCTTCAGGTCCCGCTGCCCCAGCCACCCCTGGAGCTCCTCGTTCAATGCGTCCCGGTTCTCCAGACGGGCGGCGTTGTCCTTGAACTCGGGCCGTCCGATGAGACCGGGCATCCCCATGGCCTGGGCCAGGCTCTCGAAGGTGCTCTGGGAGGTGGCGGAGAGGCCCAGCCAGCGGCCGTCGGAGGTCTGGTACAGGCTGCGCGGCGCGGCGTCGGGGAAATCGTTGCCCACCCGCTCCCGGTTGATGCCCAGCATGTCGAACATGGTGATGTGGGGGATGCAGAGGCGGAACAATGGCTCGAACAGGCTCACGTCCACCACCTGGCCCTTGGCGTCGGGGCTGCCAGATGCGTCCCGATGATAAAGGGCCATCATGCCGGCCATGGCCCCGAACACCCCGGCTATCTCGTCGGCCAACGGCACCGGCGGCAGCACGGGAGGCGTGTTCTGGAACCCGGTCATGCCCACGTAGCCGCTCATGCACTCGGCGATGGTGCCGAAGCCGGGACGGTCCTTGTAGGGGCCGGTCTGGCCGAAGCCCGAGTAACGCAGCATCACCAGCTTGGGGTTCGCCTTTTGGAGGTCGTCCGGCCCCAGGCCCCACCGCTCCATGGCGCCGGGGCGGAACCCCTCGATCAACAGGTCGGCCTGGGCCGCAAGTTTCTTGAGGATATCTTGGCCTTCGGGTGTGCTCAGGTTCAGGGTGATGGACTTCTTGTTGCGCGAGTGGACCTTCCACCATAGCGAAACCCCGTTGGCGAAGGGGCCCCAGTTGCGGAGCGGGTCTCCCGCGCCGGGCCGCTCGACCTTGACCACCTCGGCCCCGAAGTCGGCCAGCAGGCTGCTGGCGGTGCCCCCGGCGACGATGATGGAAAGGTCCAGGACTTTCAGGCCCGCCAGGGGCCCTTGGGCTGTGGTCAAATCTACCCCCATATCGAACGCGTTCTTGGGCGCGTACGCCGGCGCGTTCTTCGGCTTTGAGCCGGCTTTCGGCGTGGAATAATACTACCAGTCAGTCAAGGGCGGGAAAAGGCGGCGGCGAACTGCCAAAATCCCCCTCCTGTCCCCCTTTGTAAAGGGGGCTAGGGGGATTTGGTAGGCAGACCTGCCCTTTCTTGCCTGTAAAGGCGTGGGGCTCTCTGCTATAATTTGGGACGATTCCGGGGCCTTCTCCGGCCGGCCCAAAATGGCCAGAGTAACGACCAGAGTAACCAAAGTTCCATGTTAGACGATTATTTCCGGCAATACGGGCTCATCGCCATCTTCATGGCGGTGGCCGTCGGCGTTCCCATCAGCATGCTGATGATGTCGTGGACGGCCTCCCGAATCGGTCTCCGGCCCAACAATCCCACCGACGTCAAATCCGAGACCTACGAGTGTGGGGTCGAGTCCATCGGGGGCCGGTGGGAACTCTTCAACTTCCGCTACTATATGTTCGCCATACTATTCGTTATCTTCGACGTTGAGGTCGTGTTCCTCTATCCCTGGGCGGCCAAGTTCCTCCAATTGGAGTTGTTCGCGCTGATCGAGATGGCGGTGTTCGTGGGGATCCTGGTTGTCGGCCTGGCCTACGCCTGGCGCAAGAACGACCTGGAGTGGGGTTAGGGAACGGCGATGTCACCTACGTCTCCGAATATATCCAAAGAGGACGGACCGCTCCAGTCACGGACCTGGGAGTTGGACCGGCATGAAGGCTCACTGGTCCAGGAGTTGAAAGACGCTTCCGTAGAGCCCCTGGCCGAGCCGACGATCGAGGTGCCCGACGACCTGAAGAACAACCTGATGATCACCTCGGTGGACGCCCTGGTCAACTGGAGCCGAAAGTCGGCCCTCTGGCCGGTGAGCTTCGGCCTGGCCTGCTGCGCCTTCGAGATGATTGCCAGCGCCATGGGCCGCTTCGACATCGCCCGCTTCGGCATGGAGGCCTTCCGGGCCTCACCCCGTCAGGCCGACCTGATGATCGTGGCCGGCACGGTGACCTGGAAGATGTCCCCGGCCATCAAACGCATCTACGACCAGATGGCCGAGCCCAAATGGGTAATCTCCATGGGCGTCTGCGCCACCAGCGGCGGCCCCTATTACGGCTCCTACAGCGTGGTGCCCGGCGTGGACCATATCATTCCGGTGGATGTCTACGTGCCCGGCTGCCCACCCCGTCCCGACGCGCTACTCTACGGAATCATGGAGCTTCACGAGAAGATAAAGAAGTACCGCAACCTGCCCAACGGTCTCGGTCTGTCTCCGTTCGGACGGGGCTCCAAACCGGAGGACCTCTAGATGGCCGTTCAACATCTGAGCGGCGAAGATTTGGCGCAGAGA
>CAYMZL010000148.1:0-6143 GCA_964394825.1 uncultured Dehalococcoidia bacterium
GTCACGATCAAGGTCACGCCTTGGTCCGCCAAGGTATCTATGGCCTTCTTGGACAGGCCATGGCCCTCATCAACGCGGCGGGGCAGGTATGGTGTGACCGGTATCCCCAATGCGGAAAGGCCCTCGGCGATTATGGCCGTGCCCGTGACACCGTCTACGTCAAAGTCGCCGAATACGCCCACGCGCTCGCCGTCGTTGGCCGCGGCATATAAACGTTTGAGCGCGGTATCCATGCCTGAGATGCGCAAGGGGTCGTAGGGCAGCCTATGGGGTGGGTCAAGGAGCGTGGATAGCTTCCGAGGTGTGTCGATACCGCGCTTCACCAGCACCCGGGCAATCGCTGGTGGCACGTGGCCGGAGAGGGCGTCGGTGTCAAGGGTGGCCGGCAGAGACCAGGGCAATTCCCCGCCGTTGGGAGTCACTGGTCTAGCGGGACGGGCCGGGTTTGGCGAAGACCAACACCGAGTTGTGGCCGCCAAAGCCGAATGAATTGCTTAACGTGACGTTGAGTTCCTTGGGGCGGGCTTGGTTCGGCGTGTAGTCCAAGTCGCAATCGGGGTCCGGCTCTGACAGGTTGATGGTGGGCGGGATGATGCTGTGCTCCATCGCCAGGATGCAGAAACACGCTTCCAATGCCCCGCCGGAACCAAGGAGGTGGCCGGTCATGGATTTGGTGGAACTCACCGGCACCCGGTACGCGTCCTCGCCAAGGGCGGCCTTGATGGCCTTGGTCTCATGGCGGTCATTGAGCGGTGTGGACGTGCCATGGGCGTTGACATAATCGACCTCGGAAGGATCGACCCCGGCTTCCTCCAGGGCCTTCGTCATTGCCCGGGCCGCGCTCTCGCCCGTTTCCATCGGTTCGACCAGATGATAGGCATCGGAGGTGGCGGCGTAGCCTCTGATCTCCGCCAAGGGGGCAACACCCCGCCGTTTGGCGCTCTCTTCGCTCTCCACCACCAACACGGCCGCGCCCTCACCCATGACAAAACCATCCCGCTGAATGTCGAAGGGACGGCTGGCTTTGCTGGGGTCTTCGTTGAACCGTGAAAGGGCCCTCAGGGCATTGAAACCAGCGACCGCGACCGGCACTACGGGGGCTTCGCTGCCGCCGGCCAGGACGATGTCCTCCTGGCCGCGCCGAATCATGGCCCAGGCCTGGCCCAGGGCGTCCGAGCCGCTGGCGCAGGACGAAACCGTGCAATAGTTGGCTCCCATGGAGCCGGTGACCATCGAGACCTGGGCCGAGGCCATGTCGCCAAGCATCATGGGAATCAGAAAAGGGCTGACGCGCTTGGGGCCGCGTGCGAGGAGTATCTCGTGCTGCTGGGAGAGGGTGCCGATGCCACCGATGCCGCTGCCGATAATCACCCCGATGCGGTACGCGTCGGTGCTCCGGGGCTCCAGGCCGGCCTGGCGGCATGCCTGTTGCGCCGCCACGGCGGCGAACTGGGCGAAGCGGTCCATCCGCCGGGCTTCCTTGCGGTCCAGGTAATTCTCCGGGTCGAAGCCTTTGACCTCGGCGGCAAAGTGGGTGTCGAAGCCTTCCGGATCGAAGGCGGTGATGAAGTCCACTCCGGACCGGCCGTTCACGATACCGTCCCAGGTCGTCGCCACGTCCAATCCAAGGGGACTCACGATCCCGATCCCGGTGACCAGAACCCGGTGATTTCCACTCATATCTTACCCAGCCCGTACACTCACGCGAAGGCCCGATTGTGGGATTTCACAAATCACAAATATAGACCGTTGACCCATAATGGGCCCATTGAAATGGGAATTGCGCCGGGGGCGTCACTTCTTGGCGGAGCCCCTCCGGGTGGAAACTGTCACCGTCTCGTCGATGAGGTCGGTGAGTTCGGTGATGCGTCCCGAAATGTTGAGCGCCAATTCCCGGTTGCTGGACGGTCCGGTTAGCAGCTTCAGCGATTCCGACAACTCGTTGACCCGGCTGCCGATCACGTCCGCTGCTTCTTTCCTGGCGTTGGCCAAGGGCTGAGACACCGCGCGAATCTGCTCTACCAGGTCATTCACTCGCTGGGAGATGTTCTCGCCGAATTCCAGGCGCGTCAAGGAAGCTGTGTCCGACCAGACCCGCAGCGCCTCGGTGGCTTCGCTCAACCGTGAGGCTAACGTTTCGCTGAGGTCACGGCTGCCGGCCGCCAAACGCAGCTTGTAGGTCCGGAGGATCCGGAAGATACGCCGGTAAACATCGTCCACCGGATTCAATTTGGCGGAGTACCGGTCGAACAAATCCCGGCTCTCCTGCATGGTCCAGCGGGAGTCCTGATGAACGAACTGGCGTCCGGTATAGAGGTGGTAGGGACGCATGGCTCCTTCGGCCAGCAGATCGCCGTTCTCGTCCAGCGGGACCAACGAGTCCCAATTTGAGGTGGCGGGCAACGGAGTCAGGAAATTGACCGTCTGGTACTTGCTCACCGTGGTGACCCAGTCGGCCAGGTCCATGATGCTCTGTTCGGTGTCGAAGGGCAGGCCGATAATGGTCATGGCGACCACGGTGAAGCCCTCGTCATTGAGGTAGGTCAGGTCCTTATGCATCTGGCCGGGATCTTGCCGTTTGTTCACCGCCAGCAGGTTCTCGGCGTTGTCCGACTCCACGCCTACGTAGACCATCTTGATATTGGCGTCTTGCATGGCGGAGGCCAATTCGGGGTCTTGCCCGATCTCAGCCCGTACCTGGCAAATCATGTTCATGCCATCGGTGTGGCCCTTCCAACCCTGCAAGCGGGCCAGGCGCTCGTCACGGAACTTGACCGCCCGAAGCGGCGGCGCGTGGAGGTCGTCGGAGATAAACACCTGGAACGCCCCGTTCCTGGAGGTGTGGACCAGACCGTCGGCGGCCAGTTCGCGGAGCTGGGCCAGCCGGTTGAACTCGGTTTCCCGGGAAATCATGCGGTAGCCAAGGAATTGCTGGATAACCTGACAGTAGGTGCATTTTTCGGTGCAACCCCGGATGGTCTCGATCACCGCGCCGACCATTGGGTTGGCCGAGGTCAGGTCTTTGATGGAACGGAAATCAGGCAGTTCCACGAAGTCGGGACTGACCAGGCCTTGGCGTTTGGTCTGGACAATACCGCCGTCCTTCCGGTAGCTGATGCCGGGAATCTTGTCCAGGTACTGGTCCCGGCCGCTGCCACGGTGCTCCAGCAGCACGTCGGACAACTGGCCGATGATGTCTTCGCCCTCGCGCTGGACAATCACATCGAAATCGCCGTAGTTGAAGGCTTCCTCGGCAAGGGGGCTCATCTGAGGTCCGCCGCCGATGGTTATGATCTCTGGGTGGAATTGTTTGGCCAACCGGGCGATCTGGTATCCGCGGGGCGCTTCGTTGATGAGGGCCGTGACCATGAAGATATCGACCCCTTCCAGGTCCTTGTCAGGATCAATCAGGCCGGAGCGGTCTTCAAACCAGATCTCCCGCTCGTAGATATTGGGGCCTTCCCACTGGGCGAGCGCGCCCGAAAGGAAGAGCATCCCCTGCCTGGGTATGGCTACGTATTCGAAATTTCCACCGACTGACGCTGGTTGAAACAGCACCACCCGTTTTATTCGCGACATCTTTGCTCCTAACTTACGAAGGCCCGACGGCGTTGTACGCCGATTAGTTGACAATTGGATATGGATGCCTGCCCGGAATTCGGCCGGTCGAGATCGATAGGTTAGTTAAAGGTAAAGCCACCGGCGCCAATCGTTGGTTCGCGGGTTATTATACAGGACGGCGCGGCGCAAGAATAACCGATTCGCCAACCTGAGACGCCCGGTTTCCCTCTTGGCTCCGATGGGAAGGGAGTTCAGAGGTTGTCTGGAATCGGCGGGACTGACCCAACACAAGGTCATTCTACGCCGGAAAGAGCAAATTTCATAACCCAAGTCCCGCACCGGCCATCTCGAACCAGAGCAGGCCAGCCCCTGGAGTTATCACCCGCGGCTTGAAGCTATTGCCCGCGGAAATGAGGAATAAGTTCTTTGGCGATGACCTCAAGGTGCCGCTCCCGGTCCTCCCTGGGACAACTGATGCTGAAGACGATGTGCCGGGCCCCGGCATCGATGTATTCCTGGAGCTGCTGGATGCAGTTCTCCACGGTTCCCAGCAAACAGTATTTGCGGACGATGTCCAAAAACTCCCCTCCGTATAGGTAACGGCCGCCAAGCTGTTCGGCGGCCACCTCGGCCGCCTGTTGCTCGGTGGGATAGATGGAGATATAGGGGAAATGGGCCCACTGGAAACGGGACAGGTCCCTTCCAGCCTCGATGGCAAAGCCCTTGATCTTCTCAACGCTGTCTCGGTACCTGGTTGCGTCGTAGAAATAGGGCATCCACCCGTCGCCGAACTTGGCGGCCCGGGCCATGGCGGCATCCCGCCTTCCCGACACCCACACCGGGGGGTTGGGCTGCTGGACCGGCGTCGGGTTGATCATCGCGCCGGTCAGCTTGAAATGACGGCCTGAAAAAGTCACCGGCTCACCGGTCCACAACTTCAGCATCACCTCCAGGCATTCATCGGTGCGCCGTCCCCGCTGGTTCACCTTAAGCCCCGCGGCCTCAAATTCCACCGGGTACTCCCCGCCGACACCCACTCCGAGGATCAATCGGCCGCCGGACGCCGCGTCCAAGGTGGCGGTCATCCGGGCCAGCACCAGGGGATGGTAGAAGGGGGTCAGGATGATGGAAGACAGGATACGCAGATCGTCCGTCGCGCCGGCGGCCACCGCCAACACCGGGAGCGCCGCGTGGGTCGGACCGGGTGGGTCGCCGCGCATGAAATGCTCCCCGGCCGAGAAATATTCGTACCCCAGTTCTTCCATCCAACGGGCTTGCCGGGCGGTCTCGCCGACCCCCAATGCCAGTCCGGCGCCGAAATGCAGGTCCAATTCCGCCATTACTTTTCCTTTAGATCGGGGTTAGTTTTAGGTTTTGCCATGGCCCAGGCGGTATTCTACTCCAGCGGCGGGGCGTTCCCAACTGGGCGATGAAACCCTTGGCGGAGCTTGCCGGGGCATTCCCTTGACATGGCCCAGAGGGATTTGCCACCGTTAAAACTGATGCATGTGGCTTATACGCTGGCGGTTTTATAGGCCACCAGAGAGATCAATGAGGATATTAATTTGGTTGTCCTGGTAACCGGCGCCACCGGATTCCTCGGCCGCCGGGTGGTCCGCGAACTGCTGGAGCGAGGCCAACAGGTGCGTTGTCTGGTCCACACGCCGGGCCGGGAGAGGATGTTCTCCCACCGCGCCGTCGAGGTGCAGTACGGCAGCGTCCGGGACCCGTCTTCCCTGAGCAACGCCTTCTACGACGTGGAAGCGGTGGTGCACTTGGTGGGAATCATCCGCCGCAGACGGCGCGACTCCTTCGAAGATGTGCACCGGGAAGGCACGGCCAACGTGCTGGCGGCGGCAAAGGAGGCCGGGGCCCGCCATTTCTTGCACGTGAGCGTCATCGGCGCCGCCAATGACCGGTCCTATCCCTATCTGTACACCAAGTGGCTGGGTGAACAGGAAGTCATCAACGGCGGAATCCCCTACACCATCTTCCGGCCCTCGGTGCTGTTTGGTGAAGGCGACGAGTTCGTGAATGTTCTGGCTGGCTTGGTGCGGTTGTTTCCTTTGGTTCCGGTGATCGGGTCCGGGAAGAACAGGTATCACCCCTTGGCTGCGGACGACCTGGCCCGCTGCATCGCGATAACCCTGGGGCGGGAGGACCTGAAGGGCCAGACCCTGGACCTGGGCGGGACCAAGCGCATGAGCTACAACGACCTGGTCACGCAGGTGGCCACGGCCATGGGCAAGCGCCGGTTGCGGTTCCACCTGCCGGTGTGGCTCATGTACGCCGCCGCCGCGGTCAGCCAGGGGTTCATGCCCAGACCGCCCATCACGACGGACCAGCTCAAGATGCTGGAGATCCGGAGCGTCGCCGAGTTGGGCGAGTTGGAGCGGGTGTTTGGGTTTACCCCTCGGCCGATGGAAGGTAACATAGACTTCGTGAACTCGGTCGGGATGGCCGATGGGATCCAGATGCTCATGGGGTCCATTCCCCGCCGAATCCGCGACCACTAGCTTCCCCATTTAGGGTGAGGGATCTCGTGCCTTCCACCGCCCCGGGGGAAGGTTAGGTCCGACGAG
>CAYMZL010000149.1:0-6114 GCA_964394825.1 uncultured Dehalococcoidia bacterium
CCGGGAATAGGTACCAGAATATTACCGGGAGCCCTTGACTAGGTTTGGGAGCCACAAGGCAATATCAGGGAAGATGATCAACAAGACGATTATCGCCGCCATCACCGCCATGAACGGCAGCACGCCGATGTATACGTCCGTGATGGTGCCCACCCGCTCCTGTGCGCCAGCCGCCTCCGCCATCTCCACTTCGACATCCCGGCGCACTCCGTGGAGCACGTACAAGTTTATGCCCTCGGGCGGACTGATGAGCGCGGCCTCCACTAGGATCACCATGATGATGCCGAACCACACCAGGTCCACTCCGGTGGCCACCAGGGCCGGCGCCAGGATCGGCACCGTGGTGACCAACATGGCGAAACTTTCCATGAAGGTCCCCAGCAGCAGATAGAAGATCACCAGCACGATCACCAACTGTGTGCCGGACAAGTTCATACCGATGATCCATTCGGAAATGTCATGGGATATTCCCAGCCGGGCGAAGGCGAAACTCAGCGTGAACGCGGCGACGACGATGAGCATGATCATCGACGACGTCCTGACCGTGGACAGCACCGCGTCTTTGATCATGTCAAAGTTGATCATCATGCTCTGCCGCATCTGCCCCTCGACGGCCGGATACTTCTCTTGCAAGCTGGCGATCAGACCGGTCTGGGAGCCGGAAACGTTCATCTTCTGGAGGAGCCACCCCACGATCGAGGGACCCGAGTTGTTTATTAACGCCAAGACCAGCGCCCCGCTCACACCGAAGGCAGCCGCTTCCGTGGGGGTGGCCCATCCGGCGTAGATGGAACCCAGCACCACCATAATTATGATGGCGATGGGAACCATTTGAACCGAACCGGATAATTTGAGACGCCAACTGGTGCCTGGCTCTCTGGGTGCGATTCTGGGGAAGATTAGAGCAGCGGCAACAATCATGGCCATCATCATGGCGGCCAAGAGGAATCCGGGGATGAACCCCGCCAGATACAACCTTCCGATGGACTCTTCAACAAGCACGCCGTACACGATCAGGCCGATGCTGGGAGGGATGAGGATGCCCAGAGTGCCCCCAGCGGCCAAAGAGCCTATCACCAGCCGTTCGCTGTATCCCCGCTGCCGGAAGGTCGGCAGGGCCACCCGGCTGATGGTGGCTGAAGTTGCCACGCTGGAACCGGAGCAAGCGGCGAAGATGGCGCAAGAGGCGATGTTGGTGTGGATCAACCCGCCGGGGAGGAAGGTCAGCCAACGGGATATGGCGTTATACATCCGTTCGCCCAAACCGCTCCGCAACATCAATTCCCCCATCAGGAGGAAGAGCGGAATCGCGATCAAGATGAAGTTGGTGTTGGTCTCCCATGCTTTGTTGCCCATGATGTTCCACAGGGGCGCATCGGAGAAGTAATACATCAAGACCAGCGACAGAACACCCAATGCCCCGGCCACATAAAGGCCGATCATGAAAAAGCCGCCCATCATTATGAATGCTGCTGTTATCGCCATCTTTGTCGGTCCTCCTAACCTTTCGGCGCCGGTCGGGCTGCCAGCCTGGTGGGGAATTCCTGGGAATCGCCGCTACCCCCTCCCGCCCCACGTGTTTGACGGGGAGAAGGCTGAACTTTCGGCTAAACTCCGGATGTAGCCTCTTCACTTACGATTGAACCAGCCGGCGTCACGGCCTGGTAACTCTCGGTGCCGCCCTGCATCTTGTGGAGCACCGGCAGCGCTGCTTCCGCAATCATGTCGGCCATCATATGGATCGCCGTAATGGCCAGCATGCTGAATCCCACGGCTACGAAGGTCTGGGGTATCCAAAGCGGGACCAAGGGGTAGGTGTTGGTTACGGCGCCAATGTCGTAGGACTTCAAAACCATGATCCAAGTCTTCCAGGACGTGATGCCGATAAAGAAGACGATCGACGAGAGGGCGAGTTGGTCGGCCACCCACCGTACCCTGGGAGACATGAATGGCAACAACACGTCGATGCGGACGTGGGAACCGGTCCGTAGAGCGTAAGAGAATGCCCACGTCGTGGCCATGGCCAGCGTGTAACCGCTCATCAGGTCCATGCCCGGCGCCATCACCACGCCGATCTTCCTGGCAATCACCTGATAGGTGATGAAAAGCGCCAAGAACAGGAACATCGTCCCGCACAGATACCCCATGCCGAGGTAGACCCGGTCGAGAGACTTGGTCAGTGCCCTCATCCCCGTTAGAATGGTGAGCGCCGTGGACTGGCCCTCAAGTACCCTTTCCAGCTTCTGGCCTTCTTCCGCTGAATCTGCGGTAGCTACTTCATAGCTCAAGGGGTTTCCTCCCAACTCGGCGCCGTGACGCTTCGATTTGGACCCGTCAGATTTTTACCAGGATGGAAATCCGTGTCTAGACCCCGCCAAGGATGCGGGGCTCTTCCTTCGGGACACTAACTTAATTGCGCTTGAAATGCTGTCCGGATTCGCCATTGAATCAGTGAGTGGAGCCACCATCCTCCCGGCCGGGCCGCCTGGGGAGCGTGTGAGTGACATCTAGGGCCGTGGCGGATTTCATATCCGGAGCGAACTCCGGGTATCTAATCTCCGCGTGGACATTCTATCCGATGGTCTCTTGCCGTTGTTATCTACGCGAAACGCGGAAATACTTGGAAATGGTCAAGGCCCGATTCGGTCGGAAGTATAATCAATAGCTAGGAAGGCGTCAATAGGCTTTATTACGATTTGGAATTATCAATAAATTTCGAATAGAGAATATTACCTCTTGCTGCGTTTTAGGGAACGCGATTGGAGAAATCATGCAACGGCGCCGGCGCACGAACCGAGACCGGCCCTGGCTGCATCGGGGCCATGGTGGCCGGCGGGTCAAGCCGTTGTCCAGCATGGGGATGCTCATCGCCCGGCCTCCAAGAGCGTCTGGGACTAGGGTTTAAAATTAACTAAAACGGCTAGCGAAGAAGGCGGGTTTAGCCGAACATTTAGGGGGAAACAAAAACGAAGGCCGGGAAATTTGTCCATCTCCGCCGATTTTGGTCCGGATGGGCCCGTATCTCCACATCGCCGACACCCCTGCCAACCAGTGGACGGGCCGGCGGCAGGGGTATTTCGATCTGACAGTTGGCACTGTTCGGGATTACATATCCAGCGTAGTTTTTCTATGTTGTATGATGGATAAGGCAGGTCGCGGGAAGACTCGGAACACTGGAAGGATCTGTCCCGCTCTCGGAAGAACACTGGAGGACACCTTTGCGTAACCTGGCCAACTTCCTTGTCCACCTCTTTAACCGCGACACCGAGGCCGACCGTACCTATCTGTCGGTGGTCCATGACCGGTGTTTGTTCTGCGAAGAGCCGATCAGCGACTCTCCCTCCTACCTGACCTACCGGGTCTGCCCCTTCTGCCGGTTCCATTACACCGTCACTGCCCGGCAGCGCATCGAGCTCCTAGCCGACCGGGGAACGTTTAAGGAGTCATATAAATATGTGAGTTCGGTGGAGCCCCTTTCGTTCTCCCGCCGGGGCCGCTATCGAAAGTTCCTCGCTCAGGACCAGAGCCGCACCGGGCTTACCGAAGCGGTAGTTGCCGGAAGATGCCGGATAGGCGACACCGATGTCATGCTCATCGTCTTGGACTTTGGGTTCATGGGCGGGACCATGGGCAGCGTGGTCGGCGAGAAGGTGTCAATGGCCTTTGAAAATGCGGCCCGCCGCGGGGTGCCCGCAGTGGCCGTGGTCTCGGGCGGAGGGGTCCGGATCCAAGAGGGCGTCTTGTCTTTGATGCAGATGGCCAAGACCGTGACCGCCGCCAACCGCCTGCGTGAAGAGGAAGTGCCCTTCGTGGTGGTGTTGGCCAACCCGTCCACCGGGCAGGCCTACGCCAGTTTCGCCAACCTGGCCGACGTGATTTTGGCCGAGCCGGGTTCGTTGATCGGACTCTCTCCGCTTCGCATCCTGCGGGAAGTATCACCCATGCCTCTGCCTCTGGACGCCCACACGGCCGAGGCCCACGTGGGCCACGGACTTCTGGACAATGTGGTGGACCGGGAGAATCTGCAACCTAGGATTGCGGACCTGTTGCGGATACTCACGGCACAGAAGCAGGGAAAGTCCAACCACAAAAGTTTGCTGAAATGGGAACCTGAAGAGTGCGCCGAGATCGAGCCGTGGGAGGCAGTTACCGCCGCCCGGAACTCGGAGCGGCCCCAGGCGACCGCCTATTTCCGGTCGATGTTGGACCCGTTCATCGAGTTGCGCGGCGACCGCCTGAACAGCGATGACCGGTCTATTGTCGCCGGTCTGGGGTTCATGGATGGACAGCCGGTGGCGGTGATTGGGCAGCAGCGGCGGCCCTTGGCGGAGGGGGAGAGGTATCACGTTTTTCCCGACGGCCTGCGCAAGGCCCAGCGTGTGATCGATCTGGCGTCCCGTTTCAAGCTGCCGCTGGTGACCCTCATCGATACCCAAGGCGCCGACCCCGGGTTGGAAGCCGAGGAGCAGGGCATCGGAAATGCCATTGCCAAGACTCTTTCGTCGATGTTAAAGGTTCCGACGCCCATGGTCTCGGTGATTATCGGCGAAGGCGGCAGTGAGGGCGCGTTGGCCCTGGGATTGTCCGACCGGATCTTGATCCAGCAGTATGCCATCTATTCGCCCATCTCCGTGAACCACACCCTAGGCGCCGCCCACCATGACCATATGTTGGACCGCGAGGCCGCCGAGGCCCTGATGCTGACGGCCCATGACTGCCTGGAACTGGGCATCGCCGATCAGATCGTTCACGAGCCCGAGGGCGGGGCCCACGTCGACCCCCGCGAGGCATCGGCGGCGCTGCAAACGGCTATCCTGGCCAACATCGCCCAACTGTCCAAGATGTCCCAGGGCAAGCTGCTCAAGAAGCGGTATCAAAAGTTCCGGAGGATGGGCGAGGGCAGCGGCCATTCCCAGGAGGCCATGAGCCGGGAAGTGGAACTGCTGATGAGCATCACTTCAGGTGATGCACCGCCGGAGCGGCCGTCCCGCAGGCAAAAAAGAAAGGCCCGGGCGGAGGAACCCGCCGAGGCCCAGGTATCGTCTGATGATTGATCCCGGACAGGTCCGATCCGGTCAGGCGGCTTCCGAGCCGAACTCCTTCAGGCTCTTTTTCACTGCATCCGCCACTGCGGCATACTCTGCTTTCACCGACTTGTCCAATAGAGTTGTCGGTTTGGAAGAGTCCCGGTAAGCGGAACGCAGCGCCAGGTCGCCCAGGAAGGGGGCATCCACCTCTTTGGCCAGGTTCTTTCCGCCGCCCTCTCCGAAGATCTCTCCGGTGTAATTCTCCACCACGCCCAGCACATTTAGGTTCAACTTGCGGATCATGTTGATGCAGCGCTTGGCGTCCAGGTTGGCCAGGTCCTGAGGGGTGCTGACGACCACGAAGCCGTCCATGGGCAGGCTCTGCATCACCGTAAGGGGAGAGTCCGAAGTGCCCGGCGGCAGGTCCACCACCAGGTAGTCCAGTTCGTCCCAGTCGGTGGTCTGCAGGAACTGGCTGATGGCGTTGTGGATCATCGGCCCGCGCCAGATGATGGCCTCGTCCGGGTTCTCTTGAAAGAAGGCCATGGAGACCACTTTGACGCCCCATTTCTCAGCGGGGATGATCTGCCCATCGACGTAATCCGGTTTGTCGGTGATGCCCATGACCTTGGTTACGTTGGGGCAGTCGATATCCACATCCAGCAGTCCAACACTGCTCCCCTGGCCGGCCAGGGTCACCGCCAGATTGACGGCGACGGTGGTTTTCCCCACGCCGCCCTTCCCGCTGTATACGCCGATCTTGGTCTTGATCTTGCCAAGACGGTCGGTTATCTGGCGTTTCTGCTGCCAGGTCCGTTTGATCTGTTCCAGGCGCGCGGTTTCCTGGGGCGTGGGCATGCAATCCTCCGGACGGGATTCAGGGTTGTTGGATAGTGTTGCTAGGGGCGCCGGGGGCTCTAACTAATGCCGCCCGGCTGATGCGCCCGGCTCTGGGCGAAGGGCTCTGGACCATGGGCGGCCATATCAGATCTGGGGGCCGGCTAGATGCCCAGTTGGGCGCGGGCCTCTTCACTGATCAGTTCGGGCGACCAGGGCGGGTCGAACACCATCTCGATCTGCACTTCCT
>CAYMZL010000150.1:0-6102 GCA_964394825.1 uncultured Dehalococcoidia bacterium
ATCGGGTACAATAGCCCCGTATGGAAGACCTCAAATCACACGCCATCGTCAAGACCCACGAGCTGGCTCTCAAGGGTAAGAACCGCCCCTGGTTCATGCGCAAACTGACCGACAACCTCCGCACCGCCACCAAGGGAGCGGGCGTTGAGCGCGTCTGGCAGGGACAGTTGTTGGTGGGTCTGACCCTGTCCGATGAAGAATGCTGGCCCGAGGTCAAGTCCCGGATAAAAGAAGTATTCGGCGTGGCCAAGTTCTACAAAGCTTACGAACTACCTCAGGACCTGGACGGCCTGAAGGCCAGGATGCCCCAATTACTGGAGGGCCGCGCCTTCGATTCCTTCCGCATCACCACCAACCGGGCCGACAAGCGGTTCCCCATGAATTCGGAAGAGGTCAACCGGGACCTGGGGGCCTTCGTCAAAGACCTAACCGGGGCCCAGGTGAAGCTCAAGGGCCCGGACATCTGCATCTATTTGGACATCCAACCCAAGGGTTTCTTGGTCTATTTCGACGAGGTCAAGGCCCACGGCGGCCTGCCGGTGGGGGTCAGCGGAAAGGTGGCCGTGATGCTCTCCGGGGGCATCGACTCGCCGGTGGCGGCTTGGCAGATGATGAAACGGGGCTGCCAGGCCATGTTTGTCCACTTCCACAGCTATCCCCTGGTGGACCGGACCTCGATGGAGAAGGCCGTGGACCTGGTGCAGCACCTGACCCGGCACCAATACGAGTCCAACCTATTCCTGGCGCCCCTGGCCGAGATTCAGAAGAAGATCATCCTCTCGGCCCCGCCGTCCTACCGGGTCGTGCTCTACCGGCGGTTCATGGTGCGGATCACCGAGGCCCTGGCCAAACGCAACCGGGCCAAGGCCATCATCACCGGCGAGAGCTGCGGGCAGGTGGCCTCCCAGACACTGGAGAACATCGCCGTGGTGGACCAGTCGGCCGGCATGCCCATACTCCGGCCGTTGATCGGTTCAAATAAAGAAGAGATCGTGAATATGGCCCAGGACATAGGCACCTTCACGACTTCAATCCTCCCGGACCAGGACTGCTGCACCCTCTTCGTGCCCAAGCATCCGGAGACCAAGGCCGACCTGGACACCGTGCTGCGGTTGGAGGAGGTTCTGTCGGTGGACGAGATGGTGCGGGACGCATTGGAGAACACCGAACACCGCCATTTTGCCTCTCCGGAGGCCACCGCGCCGGCTCACTAGCCATGGCTCAGACGACCACTTCCGGGCTCCCCAGCGTGGACGCCGCCCGCCGCAACCGGGTCTTGAAGGATGTCCTCAAGGGAGTCTCCCGCTCTTTCTACCTGACCATCCGCGTCCTCCCAAAAGACCTAAGAGAGCCGGTGGGGCTGGCCTATCTGCTGGCCCGCGCCGGCGACACAATCGCCGACCGCCGGCTCGCCGGGTTTCCTGGGGCACGGCTTGAGAGTTTGCTTGCTCTTCGAACTCAGGTGTTTGGGCCGGCAGACTTGGGGGTCTTGCAGGAACTCACCTCCCAGTTAACGGAGGGCACATTATCTCCCCAAGAACTGGCCATGTTCGGGTCGTTGGTCGATACATTTGCCCTGCTGGAATCCCTGAACGCCGCCGACCAGAAACAGGTGAGATGGGTGGTCACCATGCTGACGCAAGGCATGGAGATGGACCTTACCAGCTTCCCCGGCGAGGACTCGGGCCAGGTGACAGCCCTTTCGTCTGCTGACGAACTGGACCGTTACATCTATCTGGTGGCCGGCTGCGTCGGTGAGTTCTGGACCAGGGTGACGACGGCCCACGAGCCAAATCTGAAGGGTTGGGACGTGGAGCAGATGTCCGAGACGGGGGTCCGGTTCGGCAAGGCTTTGCAGTTGACCAATATTCTGCGGGACGTGCCGCGGGACCTGCGCCTGGGCCGATGCTATCTCCCCGCGGACGAGTTGGCGGCGGCCGGCCTGGTCCCCGAGGACCTGCTGGACCCGGAGAACGAGGAACGCGCCCGGCCGGTCCTGGCCGAATGGATACGGACGGCTCTGGGCCATTTCGACGCCGCCGAAGAATACCTGCTGGCGGCGCCGCGACGCTCGGTCCGATTGCGGTTGGCTTGCCTGTGGCCGCTGCTTTTGGGGCTGGCCACCCTGGCCCGCCTGGCCCGCAGCGGGAAGTGGCTGGACCCGGACACCACCGTCAAGGTCAGCCGCAGGTGGGTCTACCGCATGATGGCCCTCTCCCTGCCCGCCGTTACCTCCAACTACCTCCTAAGCCTCTGGATCAGAAGCCTTCGCCGTCAAGTGGAACGCTCGATCTAGCCTCCGTCTTACGCCCCAAACCTGCCAAGCAACAAAAACCCGCGGGCCGGTGTAGTATTAGCGGGTTATTTACTGAATCTGGAATTCACGCCCACGGGAGCTGCAGATGGAGTTCGGACTGTTCGTGGAGTATCCCTCACGGGAGGGCGTTTCTCAGGCCCAGATATTCAAAGAGTCCATGCAGTTGATCGAGGCGGCGGAAGACTCGGGTTCCGAGGGGGTCTGGCTGGCCGAGTACCACTTCGACCCCGGCCGGTCGGTCCTGTCGGCCCCCATCACCGTTGCCGCGGCGGTCGCCGCCCGCACCAAGAAGATCAAGATCGGGCTGGCGGTACACGTGCTGCCGCTGCGCAACCCGGTGCGTATCGCCGAGGAGATCGCCACCCTGGACCACCTGAGCGAGGGACGCTTGGACTTCGGAGTCGGCCGTTCCGCCTTCGCCAATGTATATCATGGCTACGGCTTGTCCTACGCGGAGAGCCGGGGCCGGTTCGACGAGTGTCTGGAGGTGATCCTGAAGAGCTGGACCAGCGAGAGATTTTCCTTCCAGGGTCAGTATTATCAGTACGAAGACGTCTGCGTGGTGCCCAAGCCGTTCCAGCAGCCCCATCCTCCGATCAGGATCGGGGCCACTTCGGCGGAGACCTTCAGCTTGGTGGGGAGGATGGGGTATCCCATCTTCATCAACCCGTCCCGGGTTACCACGCTGCTGGACCTGAAGCCACTCATCGACGAGTTCCATCAGGCCCGGAAAGAGGCGGGTCACGGTGGGCCGGTGGACGTGGGACTCAGGGTGCCGGTGTACGTGGCCGAGACAGAAGAGAAGGCCTACTCGGAACCCAAAGAGAGCACCATGTTCCAGATGCAGCGGTTGGTGAACGTGATTACCCGCTCGGCCACCCAGGAAGGGATCTCGGCCAATGACGACCGGATGGCCCAGGCCCGCCGGCTCCAGGCCATGAGCTACGAGGACGTGCTGGCCAACACCGTGATTTACGGCGCCGCTGACTCGGTGGTTGAACGGCTACAGCAGCTCCGAGAAGAACTGGGTCTGACCCAGATAATCTACGAGGTCAACTTCGGCTGCAACGTACCCCTGGAACACCAGATCAAGGCCGTAAGGTTGATGAATGAAAAGGTGGTACCCAGATTCAAGTAGCCGAACGCCTCGATGGAATCGGGGCTGACAGCTCGTGATTGGAGTGGAAGATGCCTAAATTCGTGCACGTTTACACCGGACCCGACGGGAATTCCGTAATCGAAGAACGGGAGTTCGAGATGACGGAATTTCTGGACACCGAGGGCGCCCACGGGCTGTCGTCGGCCACCGAGCAGACCGGGGGAATATCCTTCCGGCAATATGAGCCGGGGTATTTCCTAGACTTCCACACCGCGCCCCGGCGGCAGTACAGCGTTTCCATCACCGGTGAGATAGAACTGGGCACGCCCGACGGCACCCTGAAGCGGTACGGGCCCGGAACGGTGCTTCTGGCCGAGGACATGACGGGCACCGGCCATTCCACCCGCGTGATCGGCAACGAGCCCCGGTTCGCCATCATCATCCCGCTGGCCTAGCGGCCCGCCCATAAATATCGGAGACGCGCATATGACCCAGCAAAACCTGCTGCAAGGCGAGTTTAACCCCGCCGTCCCAACCCGAATAGTCTTCGGAAAGGGGAAGATAGATTCGCTGAGAGACGAAGTGCGGGACCTGGGCGGCAAACGGGTCTTGGTGCTGTCGGGACGCACCGTGGCCGAGAAGACCGACTCGGTCCGCCGGATCGCCGACGGGTTGGGTGACATGTCCGCCGGGGTCTATTCGGGCCTGACCCAGCGCGCGCCCCTGTCCTCCGCCGTGGAGGCCGCCAACTTGGCCCTGGCCAACGGCGCCGATACCCTGGTGGGCGTCGGCGGCAGCACCATCTCCGACGCCTCCCGTATGATTGCGGTGTTGATGGCCGAGGGCATCACCACGGCGGAGCGGCTCCGCCAGTTGGGTAAAGAGCAGGACCTGATGCTCGCTCCCGACCTGGACGGCAAGACCCTGCCGCTACAGGTGTCCATCCCCACCACCCTCTCCGCCGGCGAGTTCAACATGGGCGGAGGCAACGTGCTGGACGACCAGGCGGGACACAAGATACGGGTGCGCCACCCCAGGCTCTACGCCGGCCTTATCGTGCTGGACCCGGTGATGACCGAAGGTACTCCCGACTGGCTTTGGCTCTCCACGGGGGTTAAGGCCCTGGACCACTGCATCGAGCGGTTGTACTGCAGCGGCAACCAGCCGGCCATCGACGCCCCGATTCTCGCCGCGGCGGAGACGTTATTCACCCATCTGCCCAAGTCGAGGGAATCGGACGGTGATTCCGAGGCCCGGCTGCAATGCCTGGTGGCCGCGTGGATGTCTATGATGGGAGCGCCCAACTTCGCCACCGGGTTGAGCCATGCCATCGGCCACATCATCGGGGTGCATTACTCCGTGGGCCACGGGTACACCTCCTGCGTCACCCAGCCCTACGTGATGGAATACAACCGCCCGGTTTCCGCCCACAAGCAGGCGCTGCTGGCCCGGTCGGCGGGACTGGACGTCAGGGGCATGAGCGACGAGGCGGCGGCGGAAGCGGCGGCCCGGGCCGTGGACGATTTCATCCTGGGCATGGGCATGCCCCACCGGCTAAGGGAGTTGGAGATACCCGAGGAGGACCTGCCCAAGATAGCCGAACTGGTGCTCACCGACGGCGGCTGCCGCAGCAACGCCATCCCCATAACCACCACCGAGCAGGTGATGGAGGTCCTCAGAAAGGCGTTTTAGGTGTGAGATGACCCCGCCACACGATCCTTCGACAAGGCCCAGGATGAGCGGTGCACGAATCAATTGTCTCGATCTTAGAGCATGGTTTACGTCCGTAGGGGCGGGTTTAAAACCCGCCCCTACACTGTGAGGTCAGTCCCCACCTCGCCGAATCGCTCAACTTTCCGCTCATGGTGAGCCTGTCGAACCATACATAACGCTGGAGTCTAGAACATGAAATACGGATTCACAATGCCGGGGAGAGGGCAACTGGCCACTCCCGAGATTTTGGGCATCATTGCCAGAAAAGGTGAGGAACTGGGCTTTGACGCCCTGCTGACCGGCGACCATATCCTGGTGCCCCGGAATATCGCCTCGGTCTACCCGTATACCGAGGGCGGGGAGTTTCCAGGTTCGCCGTCGGGCGAGTCCATGGAACAAATCACCCTGCTGTCGTACCTCGCCGGCCAGACCAGCAAGATTCGGCTGGTGACCAGCGTCCTGATCGTCCCTCACCGGAACCCGCTGATCGCCGCCAAGTCCCTGGCGACCTTGGACGTTCTTTCCGGTGGGCGGTTGGTGGTCGGGGTCGGCGTTGGCTGGATGCGGGAGGAGTTCCAGGCGCTGGGCCTGCCCCCGTTCAAGGAGCGGGGCGCGGTGACCGACGAATATATCCGGGCCTTCAAGGTCCTGTGGACCGAGGACAACCCCAGTTTCGAGGGCAAGTACATCAGCTTTGACGACATCAGTTTCCTGCCCAAGCCGGTGCAGAAGCCCCATCCGCCGATCTGGGTCGGAGGGGAGAGCCGCCCGGCCCTGCGCCGCACCGCCGAACTGGCCAACGGCTGGTATCCCCTGGGTTCCAACCCCACCTTCCCCATGGGCACCCCCGAGCAACTGAAGGCCGGGTTGGAACGGCTGGCCGAGTACGCCCAGCGCTTCGGCAGAGACCCTTCGGAGATTGAGATCATCTACCGGACCCACCAGTTCGAGTTGATGAAGGAACCCGCTGGAA
>CAYMZL010000151.1:0-6095 GCA_964394825.1 uncultured Dehalococcoidia bacterium
CGGACCAGGTTGATGACGGAAGGCCTGGCATCCGAAGAGGAGTTCGATGAGATTGACGCCGACGTCGACCGGGAGATAGTGGCCGCTGCCGAGTTCGCCGAGGACAGTCCCTTCCCTGAGCCGGATGCCCTGTACCAAGGCGTCTACGAAGAAGGAACGGTCCTCTGATGGCGTTAATCAGCTACCGGGCGGCCGTTGCCCAGGCCATGCGGGAGGCGCTGGACGAAGACCCCCGGGTGTTCCTGATCGGCGAGGATATTGGCCCCTACGGCGGGGCGTTCGCGGTCACCAAGGGCTTCTGGGAAGAGTACGGGCCCAGGCGCATCAAGGACTCGCCGCTGTCCGAGTCGGTCATCGTCGGCGCCGGAGTCGGCTCGGCCATGGCCGGCCTGCGGCCCATCGTGGAGTTGATGACCATCAATTTCAGCCTGCTGGCCATGGACCAGATCGTTAATCACGCCGCCAAGATCCGGTATATGTCGGGGGACCAGTTCTCCGTGCCCATGATGATTCGCACCGTAACCGGCGCCGGGGCCTCGGTGGCGGCGACCCACTCCCAATCATTGGAGGGATGGTACGCGTCGGTCCCCGGGTTGCAGGTGGTGGCGCCCTCCACTCCCGAAGACGTGTTGGGCCTGTTCCGCTCCTGCCGGGACCTGCAGGACCCGGTGATGTTCGTGGAGCACATCATGCTCTATAGCGCCATCGGAGAGGTGCCCGACAGCCCGTTCAAGATACCCCTGGGTCAGGCCGCCGTCAGACGCGAGGGGACGGACGTAACCATCGTTTCCTACTCCCGCATGGTGCATATAGCCTTGGATGCGGCCCAGCTCCTGACCCAAGAAGGCATCGAAGCGGAGGTGATCGACCTCCGCACCCTGCGTCCCCTGGACATTGAAACCGTGGTCGAGTCGGTCAAGAAGACCCACCGCGCATTGATCGTGGAAGAGACCCACAAGTTCGGCGGTTTTGCCGGCGAGGTCGCCGCTCAGGTTCAGGAAGAGGCCTTTGACTACCTGGACGGCCCCGTGGGCCGGGTGGCTGGGGAAGAGGTCCCGGTGCCCTATTCCAGGGCCCTGGAGCCTCTGGTCATACCGGATGGCCGTAAGGTGGCCGAGGCCGTGCGCCGGTTGGTGGGCCGTTAGCCCCGCTGCATCGGCTTTCCCCTTTGTTTCGGCGGTTGCCCCGCTACGTGCCGTGCATTAATATCTATTCAGCATCGGCCCTGGGCGGCGATGAACCCCAGGCGGCGTGATTTCCGGCCGTAACCGGGCCGGTCTTGGCAATTCCCCAATCGTTAGCTAACCGGGCCGGTTGAACACCGGGCCCGCCAGGAGGCAGAGTTGGCCACATCGATCGTGATGCCCCAGATGGGCTACGACATGAAAGAGGGCAAGGTGGTCCGCTGGTTCAAGAAAGAGGGAGAAGACGTGGCCCGCGGAGAGGTCATCGCCGAGATCGAGACCGACAAAGCCATCGTTGAATTCGAGGCCTATACCGGCGGAGTGCTGGGAAAGATCGTAGCCGGCGAAGGTGTCGCGATCCCGGTGGGCGGACTCATCGCCGTGATCACCGACCCCGGCGAGGCCGTCCCGGACGACATCGCCACGGCTGCCACTCCCGCGGAGCCCCCTGAAAAAGCGGCCCCGGCGGAAACGGCCCCGGCTCCGGCCGCCGCCGCTCCGGCAACCGGCGCCGGAGAGGTGCGGGCATCGCCATTGGCCCGCCGGTTGGCCCGGGAGCGCGGGATCGACCTGAGCGCCATTAACGGCAGCGGCCCGGGCGGCCGCATCGTTGAAGCAGATATCCCAGAACAGGGTGCTCCAGCCCCGGCAGCGGCAGTGGTCCCGGCCCCAGGCGGGACCGCCGTTCCGGCGCCCATGACCTCCGAAAACGTTGAACTTTCGCGGATGCGCCAGGCCATCGCCCGCGTAACGGTGGACAGCAAACGGGGGGCGCCCCACTTCTACGTCACAATCGAAGTGGACATGACCAAGGCAATGTCATTCCGCCGGGACATCAACGACGAGTTGGACGCCGAGAAACGGGTCAGCGTCAACGACCTCATAGTCAAGGCATCGGCCATCGCCATCGGCCGTCACCCAAAATTCAATTCCTTCTTCCGGGACGACCACCTTCAGATGAACGCGTCCATCAACGTGGGCATCGCCATCGCCCTGGAGTCGGGACTGATCGTGCCGGGCGTCAACGCCTGCGAGAGCAAGAGCCTGGTTGAGATTGCCACCGCCAGCCGGGACCTGGTGTCCAGGGCCAACACCGGAACCCTGCGCAACGAGGAGTACAGCGGCACCACTTTCAGCGTCAGCAACCTGGGCATGTTCGATGTGGACAGCTTCACCGCGATAATCTTCCCGCCCCACGCTGCGGTGCTGGCGGTGGGCACTGTGAAGGAACAGCCGGTGGTGCGCGACGGCGACCTGGCGGTGGCCCAGATAATGAAAGCCACCCTCTCCACAGACCACCGCGTGGCCGATGGAGCGGAGGCCGCCCAATTCCTGGTCGAGATCAAGAAGCTGCTGGAGAACCCGGTGAGCCTAGTAATCTAGAAGCTGTCAGCCCGAAACAAGGAGAGCAAACGTGCCTAAACTAACCGGTGGTCAGACCGTCATTGAATCGCTCAAGGTCCAGGGCGTGGATACCGTATTCGGCATCATATCGATCCACAATCTGGACCTCTTCGATTCCCTCTTCGCCAGCCAAGACAGCCTGCGGTTCATCGGCGGCCGCCTGGAGTTGGGTTGCGGGTTCATGGCCGACGGTTACGCCAGGGCCACCGGCAAACCTGGGGTGCTGATAACCAGCACCGGCCCCGGCGCGGCCGACTCGATGGGCGCTCTGGGCGAGGCCTATTTCTCCGGGTCTCCCGTTCTAGAGATCACCACCAACGTGGAGCAGGAATTCATGGGCCAGGGCAGGCTTTCCACCCACGAGACCAAGGACCAGCTCCGTATGTTCGAGGCGGTGACCGATTGGAACGCCATGATCAATCAGGTGGAGTCCATCCCCGACAACTTCACCGAGGCCTTCGACCGGTTCCAAACCCGCCGGCCCCGGCCCATCGAACTGGAGATACCCACCAATCTTTTGGGCGCCCAGGCCGATGTCGAGATGTTGACCGCCAGGCAGCCGGACGTACCCAAGGGCGACCCCAACAAGGTGGAGCAGGCGCTGCAGATGCTGCTCAAGGCCAAGCGGCCGGTCATCCTGGTGGGCGAGGAAGTACAGATGCTGGGCGGCACCCAGCAGATCATCGAACTGGCCGAGAAACTGGGCGCGGCAGTGGTCACCACCGACGGGGCCAAAGGCGCCTTCCCCGAGGACCATCCCCAGTCCCTGGGTCAGACCTTGGGACGGCGCATCTGGGGCGAGAACCCGGTCCAGGAATGGTTGGGCACCTGCGATCTGGTTGTCGTATTGGGGTCCATACTGCCCCAGCGCTCCACCACCGGCATCCAGTTGCAACTTCCCAAGGACATGGTCCACGTGTTGCTGGACGGCGATGCCATCGGCAAGAACTACCCCGCCACCGTGCCCATCGTGGCCAATTCCCAGGCCGTGGTGCAGCAGTGGTTGAGCGCCATCGGCGGCCGGGACGTCTACAAGGGCGACTCCTTCAAGGACGAGGTCGCATCCATGAAGGGCGAGATCCGCCGGAAGCTGGAGGAGACCTGGGGCAACGAACTAAAGGTCTTTGAGACCGTGCGGTCGGTTACGCCCAGGAACACCATCTTCTCCCTGGACCCGGCGGTGGCCTCCAGCCGCGCCAGCCGCTGTTTGGAGATCTACGAGCCCAGGACATTCATGCACCCCCACGGTTGGCTCGGTCTGGGATTCTCCTTTCCAGCGGGAGTCGGCGCCAAGGTGGGCAAGCCGGAGAGCCCGGTGGTCTGCGTCACCGGCGACGGCGGGTTCCAGTACAATTTCCAAGAACTGGCCACCTGCGCCCAGTACGGCATCCACCCGGTGGTGCTGATGTTCAACGACAATGCCTGGGGAGTGCTGAAGGGTTTCCAGAGCCAGCGCTTCGGCGAGAACCGCCAGTTCGCCACTGACTTGGTGAACCCCGACTTCGTCAAGATCTTCGAGTCCTACGGCTTCGAGGGCACCAAGGTGTCCACCGTCGACGAGATGGGCAAGGCGTTGGAGAGCGCCATCGCATCGGGCAAAACCCACCTGGTGGAGGTCCAGACCCCGGACGGGTTCGGGGCTCTCATCTAGGCTGGCAATTACGCCAAATAGTGTTTTTACAGCATCCATCCACGAGTGGAGGATGGCCACCATTCCTTCGGTGACGTTGCCTAAATTGAACGAGGGCGGGTCATAGACCCGCCCCTACGTAACGTGACGATTTTCGGCGATTTTCATAGAAGGCAATCTGCGGACGAAATTTGTATTGTGCCGGCGTAGGGGCGGGTTTCAAACCCGCCCTGTGTCGGTTCAACCGTGTGCTAGGAAACATTCCAGGCCCACCGCTCTGGATTCCGGCGAAAGCCGGAATGACGAATTCGGTGCCGGTGGTCCCTTCCGGTTTTACTCCGCGACATCCCTTGCAGGCTGCTCCCAGGCCCTTGCCTATTGTCTGGCCGGCGGCCACAATTGCCATAACGCTGAGGCAAGGGATCCTTGACACCCGAAGACGGATTAAAGGTAATTACTTAGGCAGCTTTTCCCAGGAGTTTTCAACGGAGTTTTCACCGCTCGATGACCGATCCGATCAACGAAAACGGGGCATCCGGACCGCTTTACCCCAGGCGTGTCTATCCGCTGGACGCCCATGACCTGAGCGAGGAGCAGATCGCCGTTGCCTTCGCCATGACCTCCCGGCGGCCCGAGCCCTTCGATGAGATCGCCGAGCAGGTGAGCAGGGAGAAGGCGGCCGACTTCCACGAACGCTGGGTGCTTGGTTACGGCCACGCCTCGGTTGCCGAGCACGCCGTGGTGCACCTGGCGGTGGAGAACGTGTCCCGTTTCGCCTGCGACACCCTGGAGGACAACCGGCTGGCGTCCTACACGGAGAAATCCTCCCGTTACCAGGTGATGCCGGAAGACTATTATCATGTTCCCGAGGAGCTGGCCGGACACAAGGCCCTCCGTAAGGAGTACCTAGACGCCTGCTCCGGCCTGTTCCAGAGTTACTTTCGGTTGATCGACGGATGCATCGCCCATCTGAGATCGGCCAACCCCCAGAATGATGGAGAACGGGACTCCAGCTACAACCTGCGCCTCCGCCGCATCGCCACCGACCACTGCCGGGCGGTGCTGCCGGCGGCGACGCTGACCAACGTGGGAGTCACGGCCAACGCCCGCACCCTGGAACACGCCATCGCCAAGCTGGTGTCCTCGGAACTGCTTGAGGAACAACACCTGGGCGATGCGGTGAGAGAGCAGGGCCAGTTGATCACTCCGACGCTGATCAAGTACGCCGACAAGGTCGACTATCTCCAGCGCGCGCCGGTGTTGCAACTGGACTTGGCTCGCAGGTTTGGCTTCCCAAGCGAGGAGCCGCCGGCGGAGGACGCCCCGATACCGGTCGGGGGGGCGAGGCCTCCCGAGGTGCGGTTGGTCCACTGGGACCGGAAGGGCGAGGAGAAACTGGCGGCGGCGCTGCTCTACCGCCACTCCAACCTGTCCTATGACCAGGTCTGGGAGCGGGTGAATGACCTGGGCCCGGAATCCCGGCGGTTGATAATCGACGAGTGCGCGGCTGGACTGGGTCCCCACGACGCCCCGTTGCGGGAGTTCGAGGTCGTGGACTACAGCTTCGAATTCACGCTGGACTACGGCGCCTACCGGGAGTTCAAGCGGCACCGGATGATGTCCTACTTTCCCCAACCGCTGACGGTGGCCCACGGCTACCGCATCCCTCCGGTGGTGGCCCAGGCCGGGCTGGGATCGGAGTTCGAACAGGCGGTGGGCCGGGCGGAAGCGGCCTACTGGAAGGTGCGGGAAGCGTCGCCCTTGGCGGCCCAATACCTGGTGACCCACGCCCATAACCGGCGGGTGGTGAGCAAGTTCAACCTGCGGGAGTGCTACCACCTGTTCAAGATGCGGACCTCTGAGGAAGCCCATTTCTC
>CAYMZL010000152.1:0-6057 GCA_964394825.1 uncultured Dehalococcoidia bacterium
AGATAGAAACGCCGAATATGATTGCTCCGGCCAGCACCCGAGTGTTTCCAACCGGGTCATCGGGGACCATCACTCGTAACCAAAACAGCACACCCAATGGGAACACCAACGGGCGGATCAAGAACCAATACCAACCCCGCATCAGAAACAGGAACTTCATCTCCATCACGGTTTGAACGTCCTGGAGGAACTTTCCCATCGCAGGCAAGAAGCTCCTGCCCCGAGCGGCGGAGGAATTTATGTCGGAAGCCGCCGTCAACTAAATAACCTTCGAGCTAAAACGCAAAGTGAAGCCCCCAAATCTCTGTTGAGGGTTGGCCATTCGATATGTTGTCTCTGTATGTACGCATGGCAATTATGGTTTTTGGTTCGCTTTTTTGGACGACACGAACGATGGGTCTTGTAGAATCCAGTTAACCGCCTCGTCGAGTCCATTTACCACCTGGTCGGGCTGACGGCCTGATTCTAACCGGTCCCAGAACTCCGGGTCCCGGTCCTTGCCCACCAAGATTGTATGGCATCCGGCCCGCCAGCCGGCTTCCAAGTCGGTGATTTGGTCGCCTACCATGATACTGCCAGGTAGGTTGATGCCCAGTTCTCTCGATGCTTGCTGCAACATACCCGGATTGGGTTTGCGGCATTGGCATTCCCGTAGGTAGATGCCCCTGGCTTCGGTTGGGTGGTGGGGGCAGTAATAGAACCCTTCAATTTTTGCCCCGCTTTCCGCAAGCCGGGCGGCGATTGACCGGTTCACCGCGTCAACGTCTCCTTCGGTGCAGATTCCCCTGCCGATCGCGGACTGATTGGTCACCACAACCACCGTCAAACCATGGTCGTTCAGCCGCTTGATGGCCTCGGGCGCCTCCGGCAATACTTGTACCTGGGCCACCTGGCTCAAATGGCCCACATCCTTGTTGATGACTCCGTCCCGGTCTAAGAACACGGCTTGGACTAAATTATCCCGCGATGGCATATGCGTGTACACCGTATTCCAGTTTACTAGGACAACTCTCTGTAGTTGATGAGACGCACTGGGAATTTTAGCTCATCGCGCCAAGGGCCCTTTAGTATCTCCACTTCCGAGGGGTGGTAATAATCGTTGGCTGGGTGAACCACCACCTCAAAGGTGCTCTGACCCATCTTTCGGGACTTCGCGTACTCGTAGAACAATCGGAAACCGCTAAATCCGTCGGTCGTCTTGGTCCGGTAGTAGTTCCGCAACATGAAGTTGTAGAAGGATTTTTTCATGCGGAGAACAGTTCCTATGTCCCGGCAACCCAAAGCAGGGTCCAAACCCAAAGTATCAGCGCTCAAGCCATCTTTCCCCAATAGCCGGTCTGCGTAGATGTTACGGCTGAGGCGCACTTTCCGCAGACCGTACCTCTTCTGCACCCGCTTCAATATGGGGAAGATACGGGCGACGGTATGGACGTAGTTATGCGAGTCCAAGTGGCTGGGCGTTACTCCTAAGGCTTTGACCTTTTCTATCTGAGCACAATATTCGTTGAATATTCCGTTGGCCAGTCTGGAGTCAATATTGACGCGGCGCACCTGCTCGCCAATGAACCTGTTTTCGCTGTCCAGAAGAGGTTCAAGGTTTTCCGGAGCCGTTAAAGGGGAAAATTCGGTGACATTGAGATGCACCCCGAATGAACAATTGGGGAATTCGCGGGTCCGTTGGCAGGCGGCTTCAACGTCTAGGCCGTTGGCCATGATGGTCGCGGACGTAACCAGCCCATCTTTCATCAGCTGGAAGGTTGCGTCATCGACCTCTCGGCTGATGCCAAGGTCATCGGCATTAACTATGACATCCATGACGCCGGGTTCTCACTGGCTCGGCTCATCAAACCCCGCTAAATCGCCGGTCATGGCCAGGTAAATATCCTCAAGGCTGGTTCGGGACACGGCGTACTGTTCTACCCCCATCGTCCGAGCCTGGTTGATTAGTTGTTGGTCGTCCGCGCCGTAGATGGTCTGCCCCTCGGTGTTCCCTGTCCTGTTCCCGTCTTTTTCCCCGTCTTTTTCCCCGTCTTTTTCATGGTAGCTAAGCTTGAACTCGAAGCCGTGGGCGGCCCTTAGGTTGGGCACGGTGTCCAGCGCAAGCAGCTCCCCGTCTTTGATTATTCCAACCCGGTCGCATAACGCCTCAGCCTCGTCCATGCTATGAGTGGTCAGCAACACGAAGGAATCCTCGTTCCTGTAGCCCCTTAGCATGGTCCAGAGAGTCCTTCTCGATTGAGGATCAAGTCCAGTTGTTGGTTCGTCCAACACCATCACCGGCGGATGGGCGGCGCCGGCAATGCCCACCAGGACCCGGCGTTTTAGGCCGCCAGATAATTGGTCGATGAGGACGTTTCGATAATCATCAAGGTCTAATTCGTCTACCAGTTCATCTGCCCGGCGGCGGGATTCTTTTCGTGACAATCCCCTGAGTTTAGCGAAGATCCGGAGGTGCTGATGGACCGTGAGATAGCCAAATAGCGTCGCTTCTTGAGGCACCACTCCCAACAATTCCTTCACGGCAGTGGGATCGCGGGCAACATCTTTGCCCAGCACATGGATAGTTCCGGAGGTTGGTTGGAGTTCGGTGGTTATCTGACGGACCAACGTAGTTTTGCCTGCGCCGTTGGGTCCCAGGAGCCCCAGAATCTCGCCCGGATTGCCGGTCAGACTGATTCCTCGATTTGCCCAAACACCGTTCTTATAGCGTTTTTGGAGGTCTTTTACTACCAGAGGAGGATCGGGCATCTGAAAAACGGGCCTCGACGAGGTCTGATTCTGGCTGATAGCGGCCGCTTCCGGCGCCAAACGGGGGATTGTCGCAAATGTGTTGAAATTAGAGGCGAATTAGCCGGTCGATTCGCTTGGGTTTGGGCCAAGTGTAGCACACGGTGTCCGCAGATTCTCCGTACTTTTCACCACGGAAAATAAGCTTAATCAACCTTTGGCGGAAGCCTGGTTAGCCACGAATCATTTGCGGTTGATTTGGATTCAATGGTGGAATCGAACGCCGACCGGCCGAGCGGCGCGGACTCGGCATGACTTCTAGGTAGCCTTCCGGGGTGATGCTGCATCAAATCGTATCCAAGGCTGTAACTTAACTTCGTTTTTGACCAGACATTGAAAGCTGATCTTTATGTTGCGTTAAGCTCCTGTGAGTCCATCCCGTACCATCAGGAATTCCTATCCCCCTTGGTTCTTCGTTAAGGTGGATCGGACACGGCGCATGGCAGGGCGAAGTGCGAGGAACATCAAGGCTGCCACGAGTGCTGTACCAACGATCCCGAATGCTAGGCTCCGAATGATCCATTCTGGGGTCGCTCGGTAAATGACTAGACTCAACTTAAAAATACCTTTGCCCCCGGGCATTAAATGAACCTCACCAATAGAACGGGAATCCGATGGATTTGACCTAGTTTTCCGCTGGCTTTGAATATTCTAACAACAATATGCGTGGTTACCACCATCGCCCGTGCTTGTTCCAGAGTCAGCCAACCCATGCAGCCTGAGAGAGCAGATGGGTTGACTCCTGTATCCTCGCTCCTATAATGGCCACATTTTCGGATACGTTCGTGAATCGATACCTACACTGTAACGAGCGACGAACCTGGCCTTTGGAGCGCTGAAAGTAGTCGCTCCGGACCGGCTTGTCTCGCTCAATCAACACAGTCCTATGTATTGCTCATAAGCAAAAAGGTCTCAGTCCTTCCAGTCGACGTTTCGCCGAATAGCCACCGCCATCGCTTCCGGATTCCGGCCGGACTCGCACTTGCTTCAGCCCCCGTACCACCCTGGTCAGCAATGCCTGCCCGTGAACTCCGACGAGATCGAGGTCTGTGCGTCTGGCATAATAGGCGCCGTACAATTGTGAATCGAGCAAGAAGAGGCCTAGATGAGATTTCTTTACGGTGACGGGATTGGGAAGCACGCCAGATTGAGACCCAGTGTCATCGCATTGATATTCGAAGGCGGAATGGCACGAGTTTTTCTTACCCGTCGGTCGGACAATGGGCGATGGTGCCTGCCAGGTGGCGCAATCGACTCAGGAGAGGGCGTGGCGGATGCATGTAAGAGAGAAGTATTAGAGGAGACTGGTTTCACCGTTCGCGTGAATAAACTGATCGGTATTTACTCAAATCCAGATAGAATCATCGAATATGCCGACGGAAACCAATACCAGGCGCTGACAATTTCCTTCGAATGTGAAGTTGTTGGAGGTGAATTAAGGCTGAGTAATGAAACCACTGACTATGGATATTTCGGGGTAGACACCTTGGACCAAATTGACCTGATGGAGGGAAGCAAAGAACTGATCGAGGATGCGCTGGTCGGTGTTGAGGCCGCCTTCATACGATGACTGCGATCATTCGCCTCGGTTGGGCAGGATTACCTGCTGCGGCCTGCCTCGCTAGGGAGTCGTGGTAGAAAACGGAGATGTTGAAAGTAAGTAGTTGCTGAGAGAGTCTGCCACGATCCGCGATCCATTTTCGTTGAAGTGGACGTCGTCATAAAACGAAGTGACGTCTTTGGGGACATCCGCAGCTAGATCGTAACATTCCAGCCCCTCTTCAGAGCACATGTCGAGTAGAGTCTGATTGTAGCTGTCCATGGCAATAGCTAAGTCGGAGACCGATAGGTAACCGAGCGGTTCATCAACTCCTTGGACCCAGCCGAACCACAGAAGCGATTTTTCATAGTCGGGAAGGTCGCTCCTCCACATGCTGGGCTGGGTTAAAAACAGGCATCGAAGCTCCCTTAAACCACACTCGTTCGCCAACAAAATCAGCCTTTCGCGATATTCCCCGAGACCGGTGTTCAGGTCAGGCAGAGGCACAACATCGGCCGATGCCCTCTGCCGACGTTTTACCTTGAAGTAACTTCCGGGTCCGACGCCAAAACGGGTGAGGACCGACGGCGGCGCTATATCATCGATGATATTTGCGGACGACCGTTTCAGCACATTGAAAAGTTCAGACCGTTTGAAGTATGGGCGAGATGGCCGTTGCCTTTTCCCTCCATTGAGGACCTGGCGAATGAATTCAGAAGAGTTCAGTTCGAGGAGTTCTTGTGTAGAGGCGCCTTCCATCGAAAGTGAAGGCTGCAAATCATTGAGACCAACCAAGAACACCAACAGATCTGCTTCGCTCAGAACTGGGAGAGTGCGCAATAATTCCAGATGGTCGATGGTATTTCGACCGCTCTGGCCGGCGTTGGCCGCCCAAACCTCGACGTTATCTTGATTGAGGTTCAATCGGTCCATCAAAACATGAGTCCATTCCTCGGTGTCATCCAGGTATAGTGATTCAGTGGTGCTTCCTCCCACCGCGATTATCTTGAAAACCGAATCGCTCGTCGGGTAATTTGGGCCGCGTAACCCAACGTCATTTCCGGTGAACGTTCCGGGTCCGTATATTCCAGGTACTAGCACAGGGTCGGGCTCGAGAAGGGCTTCTTGACCCGGTGGCCACAACGCAGGCTCACTTCCACCAATAGAGCCGATCTGCAGCCCGGTCTCTATGACGCCCAGAAGGATCAGGAAGGAGAATGCCGCGACCAATGGGCCATACAATCGCCTATAGTCAAACAGATGGTATCGAGTGCTTAGAATTAGACAAGCCACTCCGGTAACCAACCAAATTCCGGTGATTAGGAAGGCCAACTGCGCGGTGGTTCCAAAGCTATACCAGAAGGTTCCCGTCGGGTTTAGGGATGCGAGCCCGGTTGGAAACCTCCAGGCCAATATAATATCCAGGAAAAGTAAAAGAGGGACGACAAGGTGGGCCAAGTAGACCCAGATGAATAACCGTCGGTGATGGTCCGTTTGATCGATCAAAAATAGGCTCTGAGTTGGGCGGAATCACTATTTTGGTCGGTTATCGTGCCCTATGATGCAGACTCGGTGCTCGACCCAATGAGTCAACTTGGCGCCATTTTGCCTAAGCCGAGGCCGCTAAAACAGGGTATAGACAAAAGGTCCGATGCCGGAAGCCGAACCAAATCCGATCAGTAGGCCGAAAAAAACAACCACCATCACTATGGGCATCAACCACCACAATT
>CAYMZL010000153.1:0-1905 GCA_964394825.1 uncultured Dehalococcoidia bacterium
CCGAAAGCCAGCGTGGTCAGGCCTGCCACCAGCTCGTTCATGCGCAGGGTTATCAGGGCTAGCAAAACCCCGGCGGCAAAACCCACTGAGGCGCCCACCACCAGGGCCGCGGGAAAGGGCCAGCCAAAGTTGGTGGTGAGTGTGGCGCCCATGTAGGCGCCCATCCCGGCGATGGCCGCGTGGGCCACGGAGAGAGCGCCCGCGGAGTTGCTGAAGTAGAGGCCCATAGCGATGATGCTGTTCATGCCCGCCGCTATCAGCGTGACCACCCAGAAGCCAGATAGATTGTCCGTGATGAAGTCTAGCACCGCTCTCCTTTTCTACACTTCGTATGACCCAAAGAGTCCTCGGGGCCGGAAGAACAGGACCGCCAGAAGCATGGTGAAGGCCACGGCGTCCCGCAGCGTGGAAGTGAGATAGCCGGTCACCAACGCCTCGACGACTCCCAAGGTCAGCCCGACCGCCATGATGGCCTCGATGTTGCGGTTGCCCGCGACCAGCATGCAGACGAAGGATTTAAGACCGAAGAGAAGACCCATGAATGGGGCGGCGCTGGTATATAAGAGCCCGATGGATACGCCGGCCGCCCCCGCCATCATTGCAGATATGCCCACGGTGAGCTGGGAGACCTGGTTGACGTTGACACCGCAGGCGGCCGCCACGTCGGCCCGCTCCGCCACGGCTCGAGTGGCCCGCCCCCACCTGGTACTGCGGACATAGTAGCGGAGAACCAACATGATGACTACCCCGGTGAAGAAAGTAGTCAACTGCATGCTGGTGAAAAGCACCCCCCCGACGCTCATGGCGTGAAAAGGGATAATCGAGGGTACCAGCACCGGGTCGGCCCCCCAGATGCGTTGGGCGCCGTTTTGCAGAAAGATGGCCACACCGGCGGTGGCGATGAAGGGGATGAGGAGGTAGGTGCCTCGGGTGGGCCGGATGACCAGGCGCTCCAGCACCAGTCCTGCCGCGCCAGTTCCGCCCATCACCACAATGAGGATTCCGATGTACAGCCCTATCCCTGCCATCAACGACAGGGACTGGGCGTCGACGCCGAGCGCATTGACCAGCAGGAAGGTGAGGTAGGCCCCCATCATGAAGATTTCAGGGTGGGCCAGGTTGATCACCCGCATCACGCCGAACACCAGTCCGAAGCCCAGCGCCACCACGGCGTAGCTGCTGCCCACGTTGAGTCCGTTTACAAGTTGCTGAAAGAACTGCTCCATGCTTTGGTAATGGCCTCTAGGTACCCAGGTACACGCGCTGGACCGCTTCGCTGGCCTCAATCTCACCGGCGGTACCGCTCCCTCGGATCTCCCCGACCTCCAGGAGGTAGGCGTAGTCGGCCACCTTCAGGGCTTCGCGGGCGTTCTGCTCGGTCATAAATATGCTAATCCCTTCGCTTCGCAACTGTGCCACCAGCTCAAACATCCCCTGCACGATCTTGGGGGCCAGCCCCAGGGAGGGCTCGTCCAGGATCAGCAGCTTGGGTTCGGACATGAGGGCCCGGCCAAAGGACAGCATCTGCTGCTCGCCTCCGCTCAGAGTGCCGGCCAGTTGCTGCCGCCGCTCCCTGAGGATGGGGAACCGCTCCATCATTTGCTCGAGACGCTCCTGGGCCTCCCTACTCTTCTCCCTGCCGAAGGCTCCCATTAGCAGGTTCTCATAAACCGTCAGGGTGGAGAAGACCTGCCCGCCTTGAGGCAGCCAGGCCATGCCCGCACGGTTGATCTTGTGGGCCGGGAGCCCCTGGATTTCGCTGCCTTCGGGAAACTCGATCTTGCCCCGCCGGGCCTTAATCAGCCCCAGGACAGCCTTGATGATGCTGGACTTGCCGGCGCCATTGACTCCCAGGACGGCACAAATTCCACCTTCGTGGACCTCCAGGTCCACGCCCCTGACCGC
>CAYMZL010000153.1:2005-6050 GCA_964394825.1 uncultured Dehalococcoidia bacterium
AGCGTGTCCGGCTCTGTGGCCAGGGCCCGGGCTATCTCCAGGCGGCGCTGCATCCCGTAGGATAGCTCCTTGGGCATGAAGTAGCGGCGATCAGTGAGCCCCACCCACTCCAACAGCTCCTCGGCCATCTCCCGGTTCCGCTTGCGGTCCTTCCGGTCCCGCGGCAAAAACAGCAGCGACTCCAGAAAAGTGGATCGGGTGCGGCAGAAGCGGGCGGCCATCACATTCTCGACGGCGTTCAGATTGGAGAACAGCTCAATGCTCTGGAACGTGCGGCCCACGCCGGCGCTGGCGATGCGGTGGGCAGGCCACCCGGTGATGTCTATGTCCTTGTAGGCGATTCGCCCCCCGTCAGGGGGAAGGATGCCCGAGATAACGTTGAACAGGGTAGTCTTTCCCGCTCCGTTGGGGCCGATCATGGAGGTAATGAGGCCCTCGGGCGTCTCGAAGCTCACGTCCTCTACGGCGTGCAATCCCCCGAAATACTTGCTTACGTTACGGACAGTCAACATCCTAGGTAAAAACCTCGATACCCCTGAATGTGTGCTTCAACGGAATTCGTATCCGGCACACCGCCGCCAAGTGTATATCATATTTAAGATTTCGCGTCTACCGATTCTCGCGCCACTATTTTCCAGAGGCGGCGTACGTTCACTAACCTGAGTCTACTGGGTGGGACTAACCACCTTGGCGAGGCTCCTAGCTCTCTCCACCGTAGCGAGGCCAGCCCGTCACCGTTCTCAGGATCCATGGCTAAGGCCGCCTGGACAGCTTGATGCGCTGCTTTCCAGTCGTATTTAGCGATTGCTTGATCAGTTTCGTCTCATAGACGCTCGACTCGCCGCTGGAAACGTTCGCTTACCATGATGGACGAATAGTAATCCCGGTGGCGGGAGTGCGTCCGGTCGGGCCAAGACGTGGATTAAACCCTAAGCCATCAGCGCAATCGACTCCCAACCTGATTCGCGCGACGCATCCCGTCTGCCCTTTGGAAGCAGCGCGGGGCCTGACATTACCTAGCAAATGTCACCCCGGGTGAGGCGAGGGGTCTCTTTGTTCCTGAACAGCGCCAATTCTGTGGCAACGGGATTCTTTCGCTGACGTCTCAGAATGACGGCTAGGTGGCGTCCTGCAAATACGTAGGGGCATCCCGATGGAATCGGGATGCCCCTACGGGTGGTTGAAAAGGAAGGGAAACCCCTTTTACGCGATGGCGCCGACCTTGCCTTTGAAGGCGGGCATGACCTCTTTGCCGAACCATTCCAGTTGCTCGGTGATCACGCTCTGGGGAGTGCCCACGGGATGGCTGACGCCGATCCTCTCCAGTGCGGGATACTCCTTCTCCACCGCCTTGAGTTGCTCGATTATCCGGTCCGGCGGTCCGGCCAGGAAAGCGCGCGTCTCGACGGCGCCCTGGATGGTGGGAAGGCCGGCAGTCGGCGCGCGCCGGGGGTCGCTGATGACCGATATCTGCTCTTCCGTCATGCCACGGGTCAGGCGCAGCGGGCCAAACATCTTAAGGTTCTCTTCGTAGAAGCCCTGCGCTTCATCCATAGCCTGTTCCACGGAAGGGGCCAGGTGGAAGTGGAAACCAATGCTAAGTCCCTCGCCGAGTTGGGCGTCGGTCTTGCCGGACCGCACCAGGGCGTCGCGGTAGCCGTAGACGACGCTGTCCATGGCGCCGCCCTCGGCGACGCCACCGCCCAGGATGCCTTTGATTCCATGCTTAACCATGAAGTCCAAAGCCCTTTGGGTGCCTCCCTGGATGGGCTGCCAGCACTCCACCGGGAGGGTCAGGGGCCGGGGGACCAAGGTCAACTCCTTCAGAGTGTAACCCCGGTACGGCACCTCGGGAGGCAGGGTGTAGTACTTCCCTTGGTGGGAGAAGGACTCGTTGTTGAACGCCTTGAAGATAATCTCCACCGCTTCTTCGAACTTCTCGCGGTTGGCGTCCTGGTCCGTTAGGGGAGAGCCAAAGGTCTCGACCTCGCGGGTATGGTACCCGCGGCCGACGCCGAAGATCACCCTTCCCTTGGTCAGGATATCGGCGGTGGCGTAGTCCTCAGCCAGGCGGAGAGGGTGCCACATCGGAGCGATATTGAAGCCGCAACCGAAATTGATGTTCTTGGTCAGGTGGGCTAGGTGAACGTTGAGCATGATCAGGTTGGGGATACACTCGTATCCTTCCGGCTGGAAGTGGTGCTCGGCCATCCACATCGTGTCGAACCCGTTTTCGTCCAGGGTTTTCGCGATGGCTTCGGCTTTGCTGTAGGCGGTCATCAGGTGTTCGTTATCGAAGGACCGGTCGTTGACCGCGGTGCCGCCGTAGCCGATATCGGTCATATCCACGTGACCGGCGTATAGGCTGTCGAACTTGGTAATCATCTTTTTCCTCGCCTTCCGTGATTCTTGGTCTTGACTTGTGGGTAATTGGCAATAATACCGGGGCTATCTAATCGCCATTATAGATAGCGGCCTGTTGCTGTCAACCGTGACTCCAGTGTCAATCGCAGCCCTAATCAGGTAGGCCCATGGAAACCGAGATATAGGCGCCGCCAATGGGCTTGGTGACGTGGCCTTGGCCGGTGATACCCTCGGCCCACGAAAAACCATCACACCAGTCTAACCCCGTGATTCCAGACGGCCGTGGATCGCCCGCCAGACCTTTTCCGGGGTGAGGGGGATATCCAGGTGGGAAACGCCCAGGTGACCTAGGGCATCCATTACCGCGTTCACTACCGCGGGCACGGCTGCGACGGTGGGCGACTCACCGATTCCCTTGGCGCCGAGAGGGTTGTGCGGGCTGGGCGTTTCCACCAGCTCCACGGTAAATTCCGGCAGGTCAATGGCCAAGGGCATGGCGTAGTCCATGAAGCTGCCGGTCAACAATTGGCCGCTGTCGTCCCAGATCGCCTGTTCAAGCAACGCCGCGCCGATGCCTTGCAGCAATCCTCCGTGAATCTGGCCCTCAACCACCATGGGGTTGATCACGGTGCCACAGTCATTCACCGAGACGAATCGGTCCAGAGTTACGGCGCCCGTGTCCCGGTTGATCCGCACCACCGCCACGGCCGCGCTGAAAGGGTAGGTGTAACCCGACGGCTCCCAATAGGCGCTGCTTTCCAGTCCCCTCTCGATGCCGTTGGGAGGCGGCCCCGAGCCGTGAGCAACACTGGCCACCTCCGGCCAGGTTATTTGGCGGTCAGGGATATCTTCGCAGAAAAATCTCCCATCTTGGAGTTCCACCTGCTCCGCGTCGATGTTCAGCAGAGCCGCGGCCAGGCCGGTCGCTTTTTCGACGACCTGCCGGCTGGCCTTGACCACCGCCGAGCCGCCCACCACCAGCGAGCGGCTGGCGCGGGTGCCCACACCGTAAGGCACCAGATGCGTGTCCCCGTACAAGACCTCGATGTCGTCCAGCGGGATGCCCAGCTCATCCGCCGCTATTTGGGCGAAGGTCGTCTCGTGGCCCTGTCCGTGCGGGGAGGACCCGGTGAGCACCGTAACGCCGCCGGTTGGGCCGACTCGCACGGTGGCGGTCTCGTAGCCGGGGCGGACGCTGAGGGCGCCGGAGGGGCCGAACCCGGAGGCATCCACCGTGGTGGCCAGACCTATCCCCATGATGACCCCTTGCTGGCGTAGCTCACGCTGCTCCTGCCGCAATCGCTCATAGCCCGCAAGCCGCAATGCTCTCTCCAAGGTGTGGGCGTACGCCCCGCTGTCGTGTTCCCGGCCGGTGGGCGTGGCGTGCGGGAAAGCGCCGTCCGGGATAAAGTTACGGCGCCGCACCTCGGCCGGGTCCAAGCCCAACGCGTCGGCGATGCGGTCCATGACGCGCTCCACGGCATAGGCGGAGGCGTGCTGCCCGTGGCCCCGGTATGGCCCCATCGACATCTTGTTGGTATAGACGCCGGTGGTAGTCCACTCCATGTCCTCCACCAGGTACGCCCCGGAGGCGCCTGATGGAGTCAGTAAGTCGGCGACACCGTGGTTCCCGCCGAAACAATAGGCGCCCAGATCGGTGTAGAAATGGACCCGCATGCCC
>CAYMZL010000154.1:0-6048 GCA_964394825.1 uncultured Dehalococcoidia bacterium
TCACTACTACCGGCACGTACGGAAGATGGTCAAAGCCGGGAACACGGCAGTCAAGTACAACACCAAAGATCCGAAATACAACGCTCTGCCGAATAATTATTTCGAGCATGCTAAGGAGATTGAGACCCCGGTCCTTTTCATGACCGGCAAAAATAACCTGGTATTCACGGATTCGAATATCGAGAATCACCGCAGATTAGAAGAGATCGTTCCTGGCAGGCACGAACTTCATATCTTCCCCGGTTACGGGCACCAAGATGTGTTCATGGGCAAAAATTGCGATGTAGACATCTTTCCAAGGTTGGTGGAATTTCTTAACAAGCACAGCAATTGACGATTTGGACAGGAAAATATGGGACAAAGTGACGCCAACATCGACCGTATGATGAAGCCCGGCCGGAACGTAACCGATTGGGGCCGTATGGAAAAGGCCACTGTTAAAAACGTGGCCCGTCCGAAGACGGATAGCGACCTGGTGGAGATCGTTGAATTCGCAGACCGTACCAGCACCAAAGTCTCGATTCGAGGCGCAGGCCACAGCGCCGGCGGCCAGTCATTTTCCCAGGGCGGCATCATGGTTGATCTAAAAGATTTCAATCAGGTCTTGGAGCTGGACACCCAGAATAAAAAGGTCCGCGTTCAGACGGGCGCTACTTGGGCCGATCTAACCAAAGTCCTAGAACCAGCGGGGCTGGCCGTCTCCACTAAACAAGAATTTGATACCTTCACTATCGGTGGCTCCATCGCCTGCAACGTCCACGGTAAGTCCATTGATTATGGACCGATCATTGAGAACATAATCTCGTTCCGCCTTCTGATGTCGGACGGGGAGATCAAAACGGTTAGCCGCGAAGAAAACGGAGACCTTTTTCGGGCGGTGGTCGGTGGTTACGGCTTACTGGGAATCGTATTGGACGTCACCTTACAACTCGTTGATGACCGGGTTATCGTGAAGACCGAAGTGGTCTTTATGAACCTGGAGCATCTCCTCACTGCTTATATTGAGCGCGTTCGGAAAGACCCCGAAAACACACCGCTCTGTTACGGGTTTTTTGATTCAAACGGCGAACATGGGTACTACGTCACGTATGAATACGTTGATGGAAACCGGAAATATCCTCTGAGCGAGCTTAAGCGGGATGACCCGAGCCCAACGTTGTTTAATATCTTTATCTGGGTCCAACGCAATCTCAAGTTCACCCGGCGCCGCGCCTTCCACCTTATGTGGAGTGGGAGCGACAAACCGGAAAAAACTCTGCGCAGCCGTCGACTACTTCTTTGGGACGTTGCTCCTTCGGCATTCGACGATCTTTTGTTCCAGAAATTTTTCGTTCCCGTCGACAGGTTTTCCCAGTTCATCGAGAAGGCGAACCGGATTCTGATAGCGTACGGAAAAGACCTGCCCATACTGACTAACCACTTTCGATTTGTTCCGGCAAATAGCGAATCGATATTGGCGTTTTCCCCGGAAGACACTATCTGTTTTATCCCGTGTTACCTGGCTAAAAAGAAGAACCGGCGGTGGTTAGATAAATTGGAGCAACTAACCAACGAGTTGGTCAACGCGTGTTTGGACGAAGGCGGCAGCTATTACCTAACTTTCGACAGCATTCCGTCCAAGGACCAGCTACAACGGGCATACCCACGGTGGGAAGAGTTTGTCGCTCTGAAAAATCAGTTCGACCCGAAAGGCATGTTCAGCAGTCGTTTCTACCAAAAATACACAGCGAGTTCGCGCGAGACCTAGGTGCGATGCCGATATGGCCCACAATAAGGAGAGATGGATCAAATTTTCGCCAAGTTTGAAGATGAGATCAGTGACCATATGCCAATTTGGTTGCCCCTGGCGCTCGGTCGCCAGGAGACCTTGCGAGAACGAAGTCTGAGCCAGATCTGGGGGGTACGTGGCCGTAGTAGTGGTTTAATGCCTTCAATAGTTACGGATTGGAGATTATCTGCTCGCGGAGCATCACTCGAAGATATCGGAGCAGCTACCCCTTGAGCCGTTCTTGCAGTTGATAGTCGATTTGAGCTGAAGCTCTGAGAGTATCCATGGCATGTCCCATATTGACCTGCTTGGCCGCACCGTCCAAGTCTGGAAAAAGCCCGGCGAAATTGATATTCATCATATCCAATTGGGTCAGTGCTTTTGCCGCTTCTCCAACCGGTATCAAGAATAATTCCAGGCAGTTGATACGTTTTCGGCTCTCCAAATAAGATACAAGGTCAAGATAGGCATCGTGTTTAAGCCACGTAAAAATGCCTCGCTGAGCTCGTTGTCGATGAAAATGGTCCCTGCGGTTCTCCACAACTTGAAACTCATTCTCGACTTGCAATCGGGGATCTATGGTCAGAAGAGACCAGATGGCGATAGGTTCGCCAAAGTCTCCTAGACTAAGGTCAGCTCGCCCTTTCGTGAAACCACGATTGTTCTCTTCGACTGCTTCAACCATAGCGAAAAAGGCTGCGATGTAGGGGCTGAGAGTCCAGTCAAGGAGGGGCGAACGCAGCCCGTGGTGTCTCCCCAATATCCACCATTCGGTTTCGCTCATCGCACTGGTGTCTACCCCGGGAAGTCCCGTTGCCAAATGTTTAAACTTGTTGAGCTCTTCTTCTAGACGCTCCGATGACGCCCTCTTTTCTCTTACTTCGCGCTCCCACACGGATGAAAGCAAGTGATTAGGATTCCTTTGGCCTCGGTACAAGCGTCCGTTGATGGAACTACGACCTCTTCCCATGAGGCGTGCCGTAAAATCTTCCCAGGATTGACAATCATAAACTGGGTATTCAGTTGCAACCATAAATCGCTCTACTCGACCCTGTTTCTAGGTAGAGACCGCCGATTAAGGAATTTTTTTGCGAGGTCGAAATACTTGGAAACAGATGAGGCAGGACTCATTATTTCAGAGATGGACGACAGCCCCAAGCGAAACGCTCTTTAATGCGAAAAGTTTATCACCACTGGACAAACATCGGCATCACGACGTGGATGTAATCTTCGGAGTCGGTGGGTTTGAAGACGCCGGGGCTGGAGGATGTGGTGGTCTCCAGGGCTACTTTGCCCTTCTCCAGTACGGATAGAACGTCCAGCAGGTAGCGGCTGTTGAAGGCAATCTTGCCCTCTTCCCCCTCTATCTCGTCCAGATCGACCAGGTCTTGGTTGTCGCCCACTTCCTCGGACCGGGCGGAGATCTCCACCTTGGGCGACTCGCCGTCGGAGGCGGCCGGCATCAGGTGCATCCGGATGATGTTGCTGCCGTCCCTGGCGAAGATCGAGGCCGTCCGTGCGGCCCGTAGAACGGTGGGCAGGTCCATGATGGCCCTGGTGGTGTAACTCTGGGGTATCAGCTGTTCGTAGTTGGGGAAAGTGCCTTGGAGCAACTGAGAGACGATCTCCACGGTGTCGCCGCCCCGTATCCGGAACATGACCTGTCCTTTGGCCGGCGTCATCAGGATCTCGATCGGCTCTTCCTGATCGCCGATCAACCGGTTCAACTCAGTCATGGTGCGCGCCGGGATGATCACGCTCATATCTTCGGCCACCGGCTTGAGCAAGGCGCCGTGGTGCACCGCCAGGCGGAAGCCGTCAGCGGCGGCCATGGTGAATTTGCTCCCACTGAGTTTAAGTTCGACTCCGGTCAACACGGGGCGCGACTCCTCGGTGGCGGCGGCGAAGGCCACCCGGCTGATGGCCGATTTCAAGACCACAGGGTCCACCTCTGCGGCGACCCCGTCATCCACCGTCGGGATGGGCGGGAACTCCGAGGCATCGGTGGTGTTGATATGGGCGTTGGAATTGCCCGAGGATATACGTAGCAGCCCGGAACCCTGCTCCAGCTCAAGGTCGATCTTATCGTTGGGCAAAGAGTTGACGAACTCGGTGAGCAAGCGGGCCGGCACGGTGATCGAGCCTTCCTCTTCAATCATTGCCCCAACCCAGGTGGTGATCGCAACTTCCAGATTGGTGGCCGACAACTTCAGCATCGACTGGTCGACGCTGATGAGCACGTTCTGGGTCACCGGCAGCGTCGCCCTACTGGCCACCGCCCGGCCGACCACGGCCAGTCCCCGGCTGAGGTTCTCTTGCAAACACGATATCTTCATCTTCCGCCCACGTGGTATTCTGCCTGATTTGTTGATCTCGTCCGTTCCGAACGCCGCTTCCGACGAGCACGCGTATTATGTCATTCCGCCTGCGTAAAAACAACTAAAAGGGCGCAGTGATTGCCGACTTTTAGATTCGGTTTTTACGATGGCATCCGTAGCTTGAGGAAAATCCTGTCTGCTATAATATGCCCGCGCCAAAATCAGAGCGATTTTTGCCGCTTCCCAGCCTCGATCCAATGCCAAGCGTTCCGATGTTCAGATGACCGAACTACTTTTTCACACGGAAAGCTATCTAAAGGAGTTTGAAGCCACCGTGACCGATGTGGTTGACGGCGGCGTGGTGCTCGACCGTACGGCTTTCTACACCGGCGGCGGCGGCCAACCCACCGATTCCGGGACGCTGACCTCCGGCGGCACAGAGTACCGGGTCACCGGCATCAAGCGGGTCGACGGCAAGCTGATGCACCAGATATCCGGCGATCTGCCCGCCGCAGGTTCGGCCGTGACTGGACGAATCGATTGGGACCGCCGGTATCTGCTGATGCGCACCCACACGGCCCTCCACATCCTCTGCGGCGTGGTCTGGCGGGACTACGGGGCCAAGGTGACCGGCGGCGACATGAAACCGGGAGAGGCCCGGATGGACTTTGAGTTCGAGAACATCTCAGCCGAGTTCGCCGAAGAAGTGGAAGCCAAGATCAACGCCGAGGTGGCCGCGGACCGGAACATCACCATCAACACCCTAAGCCGGGAAGAAGCCGGACAGGTGCCGGACCTGATACGCACCAAGATCAACCTGCTGCCGCCCAATATTCAAGAGATCCGCACCATCGACATTCACGGGCTGGACCTGCAGGCCGATGGCGGGACCCACGTGGCCAACACGCGCGAGGTCGGCGTGATCAAGGTGGTCGGCCACGAGAGCAAAGGCCGCATCAACAAGCGGATCAGGATCGCGCTGGAAGATTAGTCCTCTTTATCCCTCGAAGCCGTTAGCCCAGGCTAAGCAATCTCTTCCCGGAGGCGTACTGCTCAATGCCCGACAATCCCGCTTCTGACACCGGCGCGCACCGCAGAGTCGTGGGGATCGACGTGGGCGGTACCTTCACCGACATCGCCGTCTTGGAAGACGGTAATCTGACCGTCCACAAGCTCCCATCGACACCGGCCGATCCTTCCCAGGGCATCCTGCAAGGCATCAAGGAAACGGGCGTCACCTCCGCCGAATTCGTCCACGGTTCCACCGTCGCCACCAACGCCCTGTTGGAAGGCAAGGGGGCCCGCACGGCCTTGGTGACCACCATGGGGTTCGAAGACGTGCTGGAGATCGGCCGTCAGAGCCGCGCCGAACTCTACAACCTGGAGATGGACCGGGCCCCGGCCCTTGCTCCTTGGGAACTGCGCTTTGGACTTCCGGAGCGGGTCGACCACACCGGCGCCATCATCGAGGACCTCACAACCGAGGCCATCCAGACCCTGATCGGACTCTTGGAAGAGAGCAAACCCGAAGCGGTGGCCGTGTCTTTCCTGTTCTCCTTCCTGAACACAGCCCATGAAGAGATGGTCCTAAGCGCCCTGCGGAAGATGAAGGACCCGCCCTATATCTCGATCTCGTCCCGGGTGTTGCCGGAATTCAGAGAGTACGAGCGGACCAGCACCGTGGTGGTGAATGCCTACGTGGGCCGGGTGATGAGCCGGTACCTGGGAGAACTCGAAGGGCCGCTGGGCAAGGGACTGCGGATCATGCAGTCGTCGGGAGGGAGCATCACCGTCGGGTTGGCCTCCGAGCAGCCGGTCCGGACCATCCTCAGCGGTCCGGCCGGTGGCGTGGTCGGCGCATTCTACTCAGCGATGCAGGCGGGGTATTCCGACATCATCACCCTGGACATGGGCGGCACATCGACCGATGTCTCTTTATGTCCCGGCCAGATTAAAGAGACC
>CAYMZL010000155.1:0-6034 GCA_964394825.1 uncultured Dehalococcoidia bacterium
CGGACTGAGCAGGAAAGCCAGGGAGGCGACAATCATCAGGACCACGGCCATCATGTTCAAGCTCACCGGCAGAGAGGCCGCGGTGATTATCACCAGGATGGCGGTGGACACCGTGAGCAGTCCGATGCGGAGCAGGCGGGGCCCCACCTTCAAGAAGACGGCGGTGGTCACGGCCATGGCCAGGAAGATAAAGGCCCTGGCGGTGTCCGAGTCCTGCATCCGTTCCGCGTGGTCGCTCCAGAGCCCTCCCTGCCAGTTCAAGAATAGGACCCACGAGGTGAGGAAGGGGAAGGGCAATGCGGTGAGCGAAGCCAGCAACCAGTCTCTCTTCACCATCTTGAGGATGACGCTGGCCATGATCCACATGGAGAACGGTATGTATCCTATCAGCAGGAAGAAGAGCACCACGTTGAAGGGCAACTGCCCGGTGGTAAGCAAGGTCCAAGCGCCGTAGCCAAGGGTGATCAGAGACAAAAGCCACGACAGCGCCGGCGCCGCCAGAGAATATCCCATCCAGGAATACGACCATTTACTGGGGCTTCCGGCCCGCCAGTTGCGCCAGGTCACAAATACTATTGCGATCAGCAGCAGGGAGACCAAGAAGTAGTGGCTCCACAGGTGCAATGCAAAGAGCGACGCCAGCAGGAAGTGGGGAATCGTCGCCAGGAGCACGTCCCGCCACACACCGGTGCTGTGCACCTCGTACATGCCCCGGGCGACCGCGCTGGGCGCGCCCATCTCCTGGACGGCGCGGGCCACCGCCGTGTCGTGATCGACCCCTTGAGTCTCCAGCTCGGCGGCCTTGTCCTCGAGGTGGGCCTCCAACTCCTGGATGATCTCGTCCTTTTCGGCGGGATCGAGATGGAGCCTCCGGGCCAACGAATGGAGGTAGTTTGTGACCTCAAATGGCATGGCGTCCGCCTTACCGGGCCTCGGGCTGCCTACTGGTCTGACCACCGGGCAGCATGATCAGATTCATGGCATTGCTGAAGCGCTGCCATTCCGTGAGCCGGTCGGCCAGGGCCTGTTGGCCCTTGGCAGTGATCAGGTAGTAGCGCCGGCGCACGTTGTTCGGGGTTTCCTCCCACCGCCCTTCGACCAGTTTGGCCTTCTCCAGGCGGTGTAGGGCCGGATAGAGGGTGCCCTCCTTGAAGGCGAAGTAGCCGCTGCTTCTCTTGTCCACTTCCTTAACGATCTGATAGCCGTACATGGCTTCGGCCTCCAGAAGGGCCAGAAGCAGGGTATCGGTGTTGCCTTTCAGCATTTCTTGTTGATGCATCTTAATCCAGGTCCAGCTTATAAATAGATAGCCATCGATTTATCGACGGGAGAGTACATGCGGCCATTTTATGAACTGGGAGATGCGGGGTCAAGACGGCGCGGGATGGACCGGAAGCCGATCGCTAGAGATTGGATACCACAAATCTTTGCAGCAAGATGATAATGATCAACACCGCCATGGGGCTGAGGTCAAGGCCGCCGAAGCTGGGCAGGTTCCGCCTGATGGGACCCAGGACCGGCTCGGTGATCTGGTTCACCAGGATATTAATGCTGACGAGCATGGGATGGGGCCTGGCGCCCATCATGGGGATTATGAATGAGAGTATGACCCGGGCAAAAATGAGGATGGTCGCGAGGGTTAAGAGCGCGTCAAACAGTCCTGCCAAATCCGATCTCCTTTACCCCTGTCCCAGTTGGACCGATTTTCGGTAGGCGGCGTCCACGGCGCTGACGATGGCCGCGGGAACGCCCCGGTCTTCCAGTACGCGCAGGGCCTCAGCGGTGGTGCCCGCCGGAGAGACGACCATGTCTTTCAGTTCAGCGGGGTGCATGCCGGTGTCCATGACCAGTTTGGCGCTGCCGAACACGGTCTGCACGGCCAGCGTCCGGGCCATGTCCCTGGGCATGCCCACATAGACGCCGGCGTCGATCAGGGCTTCGATGAATAAGAACACATAGGCCGGCCCGCTGGCGCTGAGGGCGGTGGCCATGTCCATGTATCTCTCGTCGGAGACGTAGATCTCCTGGCCGATGGTCGCCAACACCGACTTGGTCATTTCCCGTTTGGAGGCGTCCACACCCTCGGAACAGGTCCAGAGGGTCATGCCGGCCCCGATCTGAGCGGGGGTGTTGGGCATCACGCGGACCACCGACTTGTGGCCCAGGCCGTTGGACAGGGTGTCCATCCTGGCCCCGGCGACTATGGAGAGAGCGGCCTGCCGGGCATCAAGGTGGCCCTTCAACTGACCCATCACCGGCCCCAGGTCTTGTGGCTTGACCGCCAACACCACCAGGTCGGCCTGTTGGGCCGACTTGAGGTTGTCGGCGTCCACGGTAACGCCGAACTGGCTGGAGAGGTACTCGCGCCGCTCGGCCACCGGCTCGCCCACGCTGATGTCCTTGGGGGCCGCCAGTTTGCCGGACAGGACGCCGTGGAGGATGGCTTCCGCCATCTTGCCTCCACCGATGAACGCCACTTTCATTTAATAGGCCCGTTCCTTACCGGGGTTTGGCCCGCTCTTCACCGGGGATCGGTCCGTTCCTTACGGGGGATGGGCCCGTTCCTCACAGGAATCACCGGGAAACGCTGCGCACCATTATATCACCGAGGCCGGGACCCGGCCCTTCCTGGCGCCCGTTTGGCGGCTCAGAAATCGGCCAGACCGTTGCCCTGGGCCAGGGCCACCGCCAGGCGGATGCATTCCAACATGCTCTCGTGACTGGCCACACCTTGGCCCGCGATGTCGAAGGCGGTCCCGTGGTCCACGGACGTCCGCACAAATGGCAGGCCCAGGTTGGCGGTGATGCTCTCTTCGAACCCGTAGACCTTGACGGGGATGTGCCCCTGGTCGTGGTACATGCAAAGCACCACGTCGTACCGGTCCTGGATGGCCTGATGAAAGATAACGTCTGCCGGGACCGGGCCGATGGCGTTGATCCCTTCCCGCTTGGCGGCCTCGACCGCCGGAAGGATTTGAAGTGCTTCCTCGTCTCCCAGCAGGCCGCCGTCGCTGCCGTGGGGATTGAGGGCCGCGGTCGCGATCCTCGGGTCTTTGAAACCGAACTTGACGAAGCTCTCGTGGGTGAGCCTCAGGTACTCCAATATCCGGTCTTTCTTGACCAGGTCGCAGGCCAGGCGCAGGGACCGGTGGGTGCTCAGGTGGACCACCCGCAGGTTCTTGGCCATCAGCATGGTGGCTACCGTCTTGGTCTTGGACAGTTCTTGCAATAGCTCCATGTGACCGATGGATTTATATCCCGCCAGGCTGGCCGCCTCTTTATTCAACGGCGCGGTGGCCAAGGCGTCGACCACGCCGGCCAAGGCCAGTTCTCCGGCCTTGGTAACCCATTCCATGGCCGCCTGGCCGCAGGTGGGGTTGATCTGCCCCACGGTGATGTCCTCGGGGTTCAGGTTGTGGATGTCCACGACGTCGATGACTCCCGGCTTCAGTCCTGCCGCGGCGGGATCGCCGGCCTCGTTGATCTTCACCGGGACACCCGTTAGGGACACCGCCTGCTCCATGGCGTAGACGTTGCCCACCACCAGCGGGCGGCAGGAAGCGTACACCTGGGGGTCGGCCATGGCTTTCACCACCACTTCCGGGCCGATGCCGCAGGGGTCGCCCATGGTAATCGCTATGGCCGGTTTTTGACCTGAGGTCATGACGTTCTCCTCCAGCCCAGACAGGGGGGCGCAGATAACAACCGGTACTGCTATCCGGCGAATATCGTTGGAATTTGGAAGGTTATGTAATCAAGGGGCCCAGACGCGCCGAAATTATAGCATGGGCAGGGTTTTATACCCCTTGATTGATATGGTATGGTTGGTGCTCTTCGGTAAAAAGAGACCCAAAAAGAGCCCCCGGCATTGGCCGCCGGGGGCTCTGGGAAGGCAGCCAGGCTGGCGCAGGAACCGCACCACACATGAGACTCGATTAGCCGCAGCAGCAGTCGGCCTCCACACAACCCACCCTGCGCCAGCCAGGCCCGCCCGTTATGTCTCTTTAAACTTTCTTCCCTCTAATCTCCTCTTTCCCTATGGCTACTCGCGCTGCGTCGGGGGCCGTTACTCGCACTTATTCCAGCCGCACGCGACGCACTTGATGCATCCCTCTTCAAAGATGACCGAGGTGTTGCACTCCGGGCACTTGCGGGCGTTAAGAATCTCTTGGGCATACCCGTTGCCGTTGCCGTTGCCATTGGCGATCAACTGGGGAGTGAACTTCAACTGCACATCACTGGATTCACCGGACTCATCGCGTTCACGCCCGCCACTGATGTGACGCTCCAAGGCCAGAGCCACTGCGTCGGGGCCGGAGCGGACCAGAACGCCTTCGTCCCACGCCGGGCAGCAGGTGATGCCCCGCAATTGCTCAACGACCGTGCTGGGCGCGATGCCCGAGCGCAGGGCCAGGGAGACCAGCCGGGATATCGCTTCCAATTGGGCCGAGTCGCAGCCGCCGGCCTTGCCCAGGTTCCCGAATAACTCGAAGGGCGAATCCGCCTCGTCGAAGTTGATGGTTACGTACATATTGCCGTGGCCGGTGCGCACTCGCTCGGTGACTCCGCGTATGGACTGGGGCCGCTGGCGAGGGGTCAGGACATCGCCGGACTCGTCGGCATCCTCCGTGGATGTCTGGGCGGTCCCGCCGGTGCTGAGCACCTGACCATCCTTGCTGCCGTCACGGTAGACCGTGATGCCCTTGCAGCCCAGCTCGTAGGCCAGCATGTAGGCCTCCGCCACCTCTTCCACCGTGGCGTCGTTGGGGAAATTGATTGTCTTTGAAACCGAGTTGTCGATGTGCTTCTGCACAGCGCCCTGCATCTTTACGTGCCACTCGGGAGTGATGTCGTGGGAAACCCGGAAGACGTCCTTCACCCAATCGGGTATGTCCAGGTCCTCCAGGCTGCCGGTGCGGGCCAGGTCTTCCATCAATTCTTCGGAGTAGAACCCTTCCTGACGGGCCACCGCCTCGAAGTAAGGATTGCCCTCCACCAGCTTGGTGTTGTCCATGACGTTGCGCACGTAGCTCAGGGCGAACAGGGGCTCGATGCCGCTGGAGGCCCCGGCGATGATGCTGATGGTGCCGGTGGGTGCAATGGTGGTCGGGGCCGAGTTGCGCATGGGGCGAACGGCGCCGTCCGGTCCCGGCCGGTTATAGATGCTGCCTTCCCAGGCCGGGAAGGAACCCCGGACATGGGCCAGGTCCGCAGAGGCTTGATGGGTCCGCTCCAGGATGCGGCGCATCACTTCTTCGGCCGTCTGCAGCGCTTCTTCGGAATCGTACCGGATGCCCAACTGTATGAGCAGATCGGAGAAACCCATCACGCCGAGGCCGATGCGCCGGGTCTTCTTGCTCATCTCCTCAATCTCGGGGATGGGATAGTCGTTCATGTCAATAACGTTGTCCAACATATGGACGCCGATATCGACGGTCTCATCCAAACGCTCCCAGTTGATCACCGTGTCGCCGTCGGCGATGGTCACCATCCGGGCCACGTTGATGGATGCCAGGTTGCAGGACTCGTAGGGCAGCAGGGGCTGCTCGCCGCACGGGTTGGTGCTTTCAATCTCGCCCAACTGGGGGTTGGGATTGTCCCGGTTGATCAGGTCCAAGAAGATCAGTCCGGGATCGCCGGTCTTCCAGGCCATTTTGGTCAACAGGTCGAACACGCTCTTGGCGTTGAGTTGGCCGGTGACCTTGCCGGTGCGCGGGTTGACCAGGTCGTATTCCTGACCGGCCTTGGCCCGCTCCATGAAGTCGCTGTTGACGGCGACCGAGATATTGAAGTTGCTCAGGTTCTTGCCGTCTTCCTTGGACCTGATGAACTTCTCGACGTCCGGATGGTTGACGTTCAAGATTCCCATGTTGGCGCCGCGGCGGGTGCCGCCCTGTTTCACCACGTCGGTGGCGGCGTCGAAGGCGCGGATAAAGCTGACCGGACCGCTGGCGATGCCGCCGGTCGATCCCACCACGTCGCCCTCCGGCCGGAGACGGCTGAAGGAGAATCCGGTGCCGCCGCCGCTCTTGTG
>CAYMZL010000156.1:0-6021 GCA_964394825.1 uncultured Dehalococcoidia bacterium
TCGTCACCTACGTGGTCAACCGCAACATCAACTTCACCAACGTCTGCATCAAGCGTTGCGGCTTCTGCGCCTTCAGCCGGGACTTCCGGGAAGAGGAAGGCTACCTCCTGCCCGTGGACGAGATCATCCGGCGGGCCAAGGAAGCCTGGGACTACGGCGCCACCGAGGTCTGCATCCAGGCCGGGCTGCCGCCCCAGATGGAGGGAGACCTGTACATCCGGCTCTGCGAATCGATCAAAGAAGCCCTGCCGGACATGCACATCCACGGGTTTTCCCCGGAGGAAGTGCTCTACGGTTCCATACGCTCCAAATGGTCCATAAAAGAATACCTGACGGGCCTGAAGGATGCCGGCGTGGGCAGCCTCCCCGGCACTTCCGCGGAGGTTCTGGACCAGGAACTCCGCGATCAGATATCCCCGGGCCGAATCACCGTGGACCAGTGGACGGAGGTCATTACCACGGCCCATGAGTTGGGTATCCCCACCACCTCGACCGTGATGTTTGGGTATCTCGAGACGCCCACCCAGTTGGCTCGGCACCTGGATCTCATCCGGGGCATCCAGCAGGAGACCGGCGGCATCACCGAGTTCGTGCCTCTGAGTTTCGTCCACACCGAGGCACCGATGTTCATGAAGGGCCTGGTGGAGAATGTGCGGCCCGGTCCCTCCGGCATGGACGTGATCAGGATGCATGCCGTTGCCCGGATCATGCTCAACAACTGGATACCCAATATCCAGGCGTCCTGGGTGAAAGAAGGGCCGCGCATGTCCCAACTGCTGCTGACCGCCGGGGTCAACGACCTGGGAGGAACCCTCATCAACGAGAGCATCTCCACCGCGGCCGGCGCTCAGCACGGACAGCTCATGCGCCCGTCGGAGTTCCGGCAGATGATACGCCAGGCGGGCCGGGTCCCCGCCGAACGGTACACCACCTACAAGACCCGCCGGGTGTTCAGCGACACCGACGAGGAACTGGACCCGTTGGACCTGGTTGGCGACGATGTGGAAGGGTTATTTGGGTCCTATGACCGGCTGGTCAAGTTGGACACTTACCGGTTCGAGCATCCCCGCCACAGCCGAAGTGCCAAAGTCTAGGAGTACAACTCCGTTTTCTGTGTCCATTCCCGGCTTCGGCTGCTTCGGTTACTAATGGTGACTCCGGAAGGCTTTCCCAGTTCTCCAGCGGTGTTGGCCCTTGCCGGAGGGGTCGGCGGTGCAAAACTGGCCCTCGGGTTGGCCCGTTGCCTGCCTCCGGACGACCTGGTGATCTGCGTCAACACCGGCGACGACGAGACCTTTCACGGCCTCCACGTTTCGCCCGATCTGGACACCATGATGTACACTCTCTCCGGCCTCTCCAACCAAGAAACCGGCTGGGGAGTGGCCGGAGACACTTTCACCGCTCTTGAGATGCTGGGAAAGTTAGGCGCGGACACTTGGTTCAACCTGGGCGACCGTGACCTGGCCACCCACATCCGGCGCACCCAGTTGTTGGCTGATGGCAAGACCTTATCAGAGGTCACATCTGAACTGAACCGCAGGCTGGGGGTCGCCCACCACGTGGTCCCCATGAGCGACGACCCGGTGAGGACGGTCCTTTCCACCGACGAGGGTGAACTGCCGATGCAGCGCTATTTCGTCGGGCGTAGAGCCGAACCGAAGGTAAGGGAAGTGCGCTATCTGGGCGCGGACACCGCAACTCTCGCGCCAGGGCTGGAGAGCGCCATCGCCGGAGCCGGTATGTTGGTCCTGTGCCCCTCCAACCCCTACCTCAGCCTGGGGCCGATCCTGGCCCTGCCCGGAGTACGGCAAAGATTACGGGCCTTCCCAGGCAAAAAGGTCTGCGTTAGCCCCATAGTCGGCGGGGACTCGGTGAAAGGCCCGGCCGGCAAGATCATGGCCGAGTTGGGCAAACAGGTCTCCTGTGTTGAGATTGCCCGGGAATACCGGGACATCTGCGACGTGTTCGTGATCGACCTTCAAGACCGGGCCCTGGCTTCAGAGATCGAGGAGATGGACATAACGCCTCTGGTAACTTCGACTATCATGGAGACCGAAGAGGATAAGATTGCCCTGGCCAAAGAGATTCTGGCCCTGGCGGACTAAGCCCCGGATTAAAGTTCTGAATTAAAGCTCTATGGCCACCGAGATCCAAAACGTGATAGCGATCGTCCCCATGAAACCCCTATCCAAGGGGAAGTCACGGCTGGGCAAGTCCCTGTCCGCGAAACAGCGGGCTGACCTGGCGCTGGGCATGCTCCGCCGGGTGTTGCTGGCCATCAAGGCAGCGTCTATCGAGACCATATGGGTGGTCGGCGGCGACGAACGGGTCTGCAACATGACCCGCAACTTGGGTGGCGAATGCTTGGAGGAGTTGGGCAAAGACCTCAACGACACCCTGAAAAAAGCCTTCGAATTGGCCTTTGAACAGGGAAAATCGGCCCTCTACGTCGCCGGCGACCTGCCGTTCTTGAAGCCCGCGGATATCCACAGTATGACGCAGGCATCCCGCCGTCAGGGCAACGTCACCCTCGCTCCGGCCCGCCGCGACGGCGGCACCAACGCCATGCTGGTGCCCCAAGGCGTGCCTCTACAGCCCGAGTTGGGCCAGGGTAGTTTCATGAAACATCTGATACAAGCCGCCCGGCTGGAAGCCTCCGTGGCCATCAACTCCAGTCCGGGACTCGGATTTGACCTGGACGTGGTGGACGACTTGGAGACCTTTCAGCACATGGAACCCGGACTATTGGAGCGGCTGTCAATTGAGCCCAAGACCGGTCCCACCTAGTCCGCTAACGGAGACGCCAAATAAACGGCCGGCTGGACCGGGGACATGACGTGACCCAAGATAGAGTTAGACTTGGCATCTTGCTGCCCACCAGAGGGTTATTGTTACGGGGAGAACAGCCCCCCAACATGGACCGCATCATCGCACTGGCGGAGACGGTGGAGCAGGCGGGTCTGGACTCAGTCTGGGTCGGCGATAGCCTGGTGGCCAAGCCCCGCATGGAACCGCTGGCGGTGCTGGGGGCTCTGGCGGCCCGCACCAACCGCGTCAGGCTGGGCACGGCCGTCTTGCTGCCGGCCCTGCGCCACCCGGTGCTTCTCGCCCAGACCCTGGCCACGGTCGACCTGATTTCCGGCGGCCGGCTGGTGATCGGCGCCGGTGTCGGCGGGGCCTTCAACGACGACCAGAAGCGTGAGTGGGAAGCAGCCGGGGTGCCGGCCAAGGGCCGGGGACGACGGTTTGAAGAGATCATCGAGATAGTCCAGGGTCTTGGCTCGGGCGCGCCCTACGACTTTCACGGGCGCGACTTCGATCTGGACTCGGCCCTCATGCGGCCCGTTCCCACCAGGCCGGGCGGCATCCCCTTTCTGCTGGCCAGTCACTACCGGGCCCAGAGCAAGGCGCAGATACGCCGGGCGGCACGGCTCGGCGCGGGGATCATCTCCATATCTGATACGCCGGAGGAATTTTCCCAGGTGGTCCAGCAGGTGGAAGCGATGGCCACCGAGTTTGGTAGGGACCACGGCAGTCTGGAGAAGACCTTCTATCTGACGGTAAATATGGACCCGGATGCGGCCAAAGCGGAGGCCGACGCGTTGGGGTGGCTGACCGAATATTACGGGTCCGATATCTGGGGCACGCGCTGGGGCCCATTCGGCGGTTCGGAGAGAGTGGCTGAGCGCATCGCCGAATACGTGGCGGCCGGAGCCGGAACTATCGTGGTGCGGTTCGCCAGCTTTGAGCCGGAGCGGCAACTCCAGTTATTCATGGATGAAGTGGCCCCGGCCTACGCCTGATTCAGGTGTTGGGCCAGGCAGGAAGTGTTAGGGAGGTAGCCAAGTGGTTCCGATAGACCTGTCCGGCAAGAAAGGAATCGTATTCGGCGTGGCCAACGACCGGAGCATCGCTTGGGGCATAACCCAGGCCTTGTCCCAGGCCGGCGCGCGCATCGCCCTGACCTACCAGGGCGACCGGCTCAAAGAGCGGGTTGAGGGCTTGGCGGCCACGATGCAGGGCGCGCTCACACTCCCCTGCGACGCCACGGACGACGACCAGATCGCTCAGGTGTTCCAGTCACTGAAAGAGGAGTTCGGCGAGATATCGTTCCTGGTGCACAGCATCGCGTTCGCCAACCGGGAAGACCTTGCCGGCCGGTACGCCGACACCGGGCGCGAGGGGTTCCGCATCGCCTTGGAGGTGAGCGCCTATTCCCTGTTGCCCCTGGTACGCCACGCCGCTCCGCTCATGACCGATGGCGGGAGCGTGGTGGCCATGACCTTTGACGCCTCCCGGAGGGTCTACCCCGGCTACAACGTGATGGGCACCGCCAAGGCGGCCTTGGAGCATGGGGTGCGGCAGTTGGCCTACGAATTTGGGGAGCAGAACATCCGGGTCAACGCCATCTCGGCGGGGCCGTTGGAAACCCTGGCCGCCAGGGGGATCAGCGGCTTCAGGGACATGCGGCACGCCGCCGCCGACAAAGCTCCGATGAAGCGGAATATCACGGTGGATGAGGTCGCCCAGACGGCCCTGTTCCTCTGCAGCGGGCTTTCCAGCGGGATCACGGGCGCAATCATACCCGTGGACGCGGGCTACCACATCATGGCGGTCTAAAAGGGGCCTCGCGGCGTATCGGAGTAAGAACTGCCGCCCAGATAGACCCACTAAGAAGGCCTCTTAGTCGGTAGACAGGCTATCTATGACCAGTGCCGGGAGTGAGTGGATTCCGGGAATTTTGGCTTGGTTGATGAAACCTGGTTGATGCAGGTAGGGGCGGGTTTTAAACCCGCCCCTACAACGCCGATGCTAATTACGTGGTGACAGTCAATCTCCACCTCATGCTAACCCTGGGTCTGTCGATGGGTATTGACTCCATCTCAGACGTGGTTCGACGGGCTAACCGGGAGAGGAACTGGGGTCCAGACCCTGAAGATGGCGCCGGTCTTCCGCCGCCTGCTCTGAGCGGCCAAGTTGGGCGTAAGCTTCCGCCCGGCGCTGCCACGCGTCGGCGTAGTTGGGGTCCAAGGCGATGGCCTTGGTGAATTGATCGATCGCCTCTTGGTACTTCCCCTCGTCGAACCGCTCGATTCCCCGTGAGGTCATAACCGCGGCCGTGGGGGCTATGCCGGGTTCGAAGGTCCCCCAAGGCACGTGCTCCGTCTCCGGTTCTGCTTCCGCAGGTTCAGCCTCAGGAGATTGGTCAGTCTCATCCACCGGTCCTTGGCCGCTCTCGGTGGCCGGCGCCGAACTAACTTCGGCGGTCTCGGGTTCCGACACCGGGGGCTTCGTGGCCGGCGGCTCAGCGGCAGAGACCTCAGCCTTCTCAGGCGGCTGGGCGACGGCGGTGGAAGGCACGGTGGTCTGCGTTTGCGCCGGCGAAGCCTGGGCCCCGTCTTGTTCTTCCGGCGAGTAAGTCTCGCTCAGGTCCCAGCCGCAACCGGTGCAGAAATGCTGACCGGCTGAGTAGGGCTTGGCGCAACGGGCACAAGACAAACGGTCTGGCTGGGCGGCTGGGTCAGTGGCTGGGCGCTTGATGAACAACAACGCCAACACGGGAACGACGCCCAGCAGAGCCGACTCGGGCAGATTCACCAGGCTCAGCAACAACGCCGCGCCCCCCCAGCCCCAAGGGTTGCGCCCTTTGGAGATTGCCAAACGGGCGGTCCAGAGGGCCACCGCAAATATAACCGGGTACAGGAAAATGTCACCCAAGGCTATTGTCCTCTATCCGGTCTGTCACGGCCGGGGCCGCACAGACCGGGACTCCCCCGTGCAGAGAGAATGGCGAGTATTCTGATATTGAATATACACCCGTGGCGGGCACTCGGCAACGCTGGAGGCTGGGCCTGGTAGTACCTACATTCTAAGAACGCCATTTCACTCATCCGCTCACCCTGAGCCTGTCGAAGGGCGGTTCCAGGCGGGACCCATCCGTAAGAAATAACCAAAACCGCTCCCAAAACAAGTTAAGTACGACGAAAATTGACAGGGTAAAATTGGGACTGCTAAAATTGG
>CAYMZL010000157.1:0-6009 GCA_964394825.1 uncultured Dehalococcoidia bacterium
GTCCTCCCTTCCTACGCCACCATGTGCACCGCGGGCGCCGGGTACACGGTCCGTCTGGGACTCGTGAGACCCCGTTGGCAGGCGTCCGCATTTGGCCGGCCATGGGGGCCGGCGGGAAGACGTCCTGCTTTTAGCTAAGAAACTTGAATATATTTTAAAATTAATTTTAAATTTAAGTCAATTAGTTACGCCACCATCTAGCGGACAAATTGCGCATGCTGAGGAGTGGGCGAGGCAGGGCAGGGCAGGGGTGGATGTCTAGGGGGAGTAGACGCTGGTGTGAGGGTAAAAAGCGTACCATCCGAACCAGTAGGCGTCGCGGCTGGGGAGCCGTTCCAGGGACCGGCCCGAGCCGTCCAGGCTCACCAGGGCATCCTCTTCGGTCCGCCAGTCCACGCCTTGCTCATCGGTTAGAATGACCCCTCGGCCCGGCCCGGCGTCCGTTTCGGAGACTGTGAACAGGTGGCGGCCCCGGTCGTAGGCCCTGACGCCGGCGCCTTCAACGCTTGCGAAGATCACCACGTTGCGGTCTCCCAGGGTGTCGTTGATCAGGGCTGGCGCCTCGAATACGGAGAGCGGATAGGCCCTGGCCACATCGCCGAGAACCAGTCCAAACACCTGATCCTTGGTGCCCAGTTCTGAACTCCTCTCCGGCACGGGGAACATGGTCGTTTTCTGGTTGCGGTAGGCGAAATAGGCAGAGTCGTTTTCCGATTCGGGAGTGTAGGCCTCTGCGGGGAAAATCCCTGTTTCCACGTCTAGAACGGTGGTGTCTGGGTGTTCGGCCACCCAGTCAGACCATATGGTGAGGGTCATGGGCAGGACCTCCAGTTTCATGCCGCTGCCAACCAGCGGGCCCACGGCTGGGACGCCGCGGAACTGGTGCCAAAGGGTACCGGTCTTGCGGTCGTACATCAGCTTGTTGCTGCGGTAGAGGAAACCGGAAGTGCCGAACTCCACCCTTTCGCCGTCGATCTCCGTGGAATACACGATTCCAGAACCGCAAAGGGTTCAATAGGCCAGGGCGAAGGGTACTCCCCCGACGATGTCGTTGGCCATCTCGTGGCGGTTCAATATGCGGAGAGGATAGGCCCGGTGCTCGCCGTTTATGGAGACGCCGAAGACCCGGTCGCCGGACAGCAGGTATCCGGCTTCCAAGGCGGACACCACCGGCGGGTCCTTGAGATCGGGGATCCCATCTTTGGACACCCCGCCCCAAACAATCTCCTCGATCCTTATTATCGACTTAACGCCGTCGTACAAAAAAGCGCCCAGGCCGGGGTCCAAGAGAGCATAGAGCCGGCCCTTCCAACCGGCGAACCCCTCCGGGGGTTGGACTTGGAGATTGTTCCCCAGCCATTCGATCCACCAGCTCCACTGCCGCTGCTCCGCTGGAAACAACATCACCTTTTCGGGCGGCACGTTGTCTTTGAGACGGGACAGAAAGGAGGTCATGTTGATGATGCCTTCGTCGTCGTTCTGGAAGCGGAGGAATTCCAGCAACACCGGTATGTAGGTCCGGTTCCCCGAGTAGGCCATCTTCCGGGCGACCCGGGACAGGGGCTGGTCCAAGCTGGCCAGCATCAACTCGGTGGGATCATCGGGCAGGCCGCTCAGGTCTATCGCTCCGCTCATCAGGCCGACGGAGTCGTTGCCGGCTTCCGTCGCGGGCGGCGCCCCTGTCGCCCCTAGATTGGCTGGGGCCGATGCAGGCGCGCCATCGCCGGACGAGCAAGCAGCCAGCAATAGGACCAGGAACGAAGCCGCGGGCCAAAGGACCCCAACGCGCCGGATTCGGGACATGGATTTCAAAGGGAATCACCCGAAGAGTCTGCGATTATGGGCATCTGTCCATACCAACTACGAACAACTGCCTGTCGCGGATGGGATGCGGGTGGTTTGATGCGGGAACGAGGCTTGACGATGCGGGCCGGCTATTGGGACTCCCGGAACAGCTCCCGGCCGATGATCAGGCGGCGTATCTCGCTGGTCCCGGCGCCGATCTCGTAGAGCTTGGCGTCCCGCAGGAGCCGGCCGGTGGGGAACTCGTTGATGTAGCCGTTGCCGCCCAGGGTCTGCACCGCCTGCAGGGCGACCTGGGTGGCCTGTTCGGCGGTAAACAGCAGGCACCCGGCGGTGTCTTTGCGGTTGGTCTCGCCCCGGTCGGCGGCCCGCGCCACGGCGTACACGTAGGACTGGCAGGCCGAAAGGGAGGTGTACATGTCGGCCAGTTTGGCCTGGATCAATTGGAACTCGCCGATGGGCTGGCCGAACTGCTCCCGCTGGTGAACGTAGGGCACCACCACGTCCAAACACGACTGCATGATGCCCAGGGGACCGCCGGACAGCACCAGCCGCTCGTAGTCCAATCCGCTCATCAGCACCCGGACGCCTTGGCCCTCTTCGCCCAGCACGTTCTCCTGCGGCACCTCGCAGTCCTGGAAGACCAACTCTGACGTATTGGAGCCGCGCATGCCCAGCTTGTCCAGCTTCGGGCCCGGCTCGAAGCCAGCGAAACCCTTTTCGATGAGAAAAGCGGTGATGCCGTGGGAGCCCGCCTCCGGGTCGGTCTTGCCGTAGACCACCAGGGTATCGGCGTCGGGGCCGTTGGTGATCCACATCTTGCTGCCGTTCAAGACGTAGCGGTCTCCCCGCTTCTCGGCCCGGAGGGCCATGCTCACCACGTCGGAACCGGCGTCGGGTTCGCTCATGGCCAAAGCTCCGACGTGCTCTCCGCTGATCAGCTTAGGCAGGTAGCGGCGTTTCTGGTCGTCGTTGCCGTTCCTGAATATCTGGTTGACGCAGAGATTGGAGTGGGCGCCGTAGCTGAGGCCCACGCTGGGCGAGCCCCGGGAGACCTCTTCCATGGTGACGGTGTGGGCCAGGTAGCCAAGTCCGGCTCCGCCGTACTCCTCGGAGACGGTGATGCCCAGGAGGCCCAACTCGCCCAGCCTGGGCCAAAGGTCCCTGGGAAACTCGTTGGTCTGGTCGATGTCCTCGGCGCGCGGGGCGATCTCCTGGGACGAGAACCGCCGCACCGTGTCCCGTATGAGGTCGATGGTCTCACCCAGGGAGTGGTCCAAGGGGCTGTAAGCGGGCCTGCTGGATGTCATTTTGTCGTTCCCCTGGGAAACAGGGTCCTAAGGCGTTCGCAGATCTATAACGCGGCGGGCCTTGAACTGGGTCCGCTCGAATTCGCCGGCCGGCTTCAGTTCCACGGCCACGCTCACGCCGATGGCGCGCCGCAGCTCTGCCGTGAACCGCTCCCGTACCGGCTCCAACGCCGCCGGGTCGAACTCCCGGGAGGCGAACGCCCCGTCCAAGACTTCTGCCTGCACCGTCAGACGGTCCATCTGGCCCGGCTCCCGTTCCAGCACCAGGCGAAATTCGCCGCCGAACTCGTCCAAACCGCGGAGCACGTCTTCGATGCGCGAGGGGAACACGTTCTGTCCCCGCACGATGATCATGTCGTCCACCCGGCCGTAGATGCCACTGACCAGGGTGGGATAGGTCCGGCCGCAGGGGCAGTCCACCATGTCCCAGCGGGCGATGTCCCCCGACCAGTAGCGAATCATGGGCTGGGACGTGCGCTCGGTGTGGGAGTAGACGGGCACCCCTTCCTCACCCAGGGGCAGATTCAGCTTGGACTGGGGGTCAACCATCTCAGTGTAGACGATGTCCTGCCACAGGTGCATGCCGAGGTCCAAGTGGCGGCAGCCTGAAGCGCTCATCCAGGGCGTCATCTCGGCCATGGTGCCCTGGTCGACGACATAGCAGCCGAAGGTCTCCTCGATCAGGCGGCGGGTGGCGGGAACGCTGGCCCCCGGCTCTCCGGAGAAGAACATGAACCGGAAGCTGAAGTCCTCTTTGGGGTCGATTCCCATCTGCCGGGCGGTCTCGGCCAGATAGAGGGCGTAGGACGGCGTGCCGTAGAGCACGGTGGGTTTCACCATGGCCGACCATTCCACGGCGCGTTCGGTCTGGCCCGGCGCGCCGCTGCCGAAGAGGAAGCAGGTCGCCCCCAGCCGTTCGGCCCCAACCAAGGCGCCCCAACTGCCCACGTATAAGCTGAAGACGGCGGCTACCATCACGGTGTCGCCGGGACGCAGCCCCGCGCCCCACAGGATACGGGCATGGGCCTCCGCGATACGGTCCCAGTCGTCCTTGCCGATTCCGAAGACCGTGGGCCGGCCCGTGGTGCCCGACGTGCCGTGGACCCGGAAGATGTCCTGGGGCGGCACGCAGAGGAACCGGCCGTAGGGAGGGTGCTCCTCCTGCTCTCTGCGGATGTCTTCCTTGGTGAGGATGGGCAGTTGGGCGAATTCCTCCAAGCTGCCCAAGTTGGCCGGGTCAACGGGGGCGTCCCGGTAGAACTCCCGGTAGAAGCCCGAATTCTCGAAGGCGTAGCGGACCTGGCGCTGCAGCTTCCCCAGGATATGACGGTCCCGCTCGGCCGGCGGCATGGTCTCCAGCTCCGGCGACCAGCACTCCTGGCCGGGGCTGGGGTGGTAGCTATCGGGATATTGAGGAGGCCATTCCATGCATGCAGTCTCTTGCCGTGGCTAGGTCGTGGGGGAAGTTAAGGCTGGGGCGCCGACCGGCCCCGGCTGACGTTCTCGGTGATGAAATCGGTCATGGCGGAGGTGAAACTTCCCACGGGGAAAACGCCCTGAACCCCCATCTTTTCCAGCGGCCCAACATCGTCCTCGGGTATGGTTCCGCCGACCATCAGGAGCAAGTCATCGCCGATTCCCCGGTCGTGAAGGGCCTTGGCCAAGCGGGGGATCAGCCGCATGTGGGCCCCGGACAGGATGCTGATACCCACCACATCCACATCCTCCTGAAGGGCGGTCTGGGCAACCTGGTCTGGGGTGACCCGCATGCCCATGTAGACCACCTCCATGCCGGCGTCCCGCATGGCCCTGGCAATCACCTTGATGCCGCGGTCATGCCCGTCTAAACCCAGCTTGGCCAAGAGGACCTTGATGTTACGGTGGTTTGGCGGTATCTCAGTAACCAGTCCGTTTCCCCCTCTAATAAAGTAATCGGTTTCGAGACTTTACGGTTCCTAACTCATTAGGCGGCTTCCCGGTCCGTGTAAGAGACGATCGAGACCTCGGTCTGGAGCGCTTTCAGCCGGGTTAATAGACTCGTGAGCTTATCGGTAACTTTGCCCGATACGTAGGGTTCATGGCAGCTACGGCAACTTTCCGCGGGGACATCTTTGACCACAATCACAGTTCCCTCGAAAACAAAGGGAACGGCAGAGATTCCAGATTTTAACCGCCCACCGCACAGCGGGCAGCTACTACGTTCTTCTGCTTCGCCAGCCATCTTGCCACTCCTCCGAGTTGGGTCTGTACACAGTCACTACTAGCAACCGGTCACTATCGCTGTCGATTGCCAGCACGGCGTGAAATATCTCACCCGATCTAGAGGTGCCCAATACTAGACAATCAGGCAAGGCTCTTGGTCCAGCAGGATAGTCCTCGATCACCTCGCAGGTAAGAAAGCCCGTTTCAATGTTCTCACGGACCCAACCCTCATTTACCAATTCCACGATAGCATGGCGCGACCAAAGTATGGACCGCCCTTCGGGATCGGACTGGTTTTTCTGCGCCGCTTGCCGCACGGAAAGTTGTTTGGCCGCTGCGTCCATGCTCTCCCTGGTCTTGTCGGCCGGGATACCCGTATTCCGGCCGCCTAAAACACCCCTGGGTCCACGTACTCGCCGTACACGTCTCGCATGGTGTCCAGGATCTCGCCCTCGGTAGCCAGCGCGCCAACCGCCTCAAGGACCGGCGGCATCAGGTTTTCGTCATCTTGGGCGGCCCGTTTCAATGAAGCCAGGGCCGACTTGACGCCGGCGGCGCTGCGTTCATTTTTCGTCTCGGCCAGCCGCCCCTTCTGCCATTCCTCTTCTTCGGGGTCGAACTGGAACAGCTCCAATTTCTGCGGGCTCTCAGATTGGTATTGGTTCAGGCCCACCACCACCTGCTCGCCGGTCTC
>CAYMZL010000158.1:0-5977 GCA_964394825.1 uncultured Dehalococcoidia bacterium
AGATACTCGATCGTACTTTCAGGGTCGCCCTCTCGAAAATGTTTAATAGCCCGGCCTTCGGCGACCGAGGCGCGGACGGAATTGACGCTTTTCTGCCATGTCACAACCCCGATACCACCCACCAGCCAAGCCACGATGGCCAACCGGAGCATCAGGCCGGTGCTGAAAGACCGCGCCGCTGAGGCTCTTGCTGCCCTGCGTCTACTCCTGCGGCCGGTGCGTTCAGGAGATTGGCTCTCGGTAAAGCCGGAAGCTTCTGGGTCTCCATCATCAAGATTCACTAAAGCGGCGAATGACCCAAAGATTATCCAAAGAACGGTAAGGTCGGAGATTCGGGCAACTCCCACCATCATTTCCAAGAATCGGCCTAAGATGATAGCCATCAGCCCAAACAACAGCAATCGATACACTGTATTACCGCTGCGGCGCCTACGCAGCATGTGATGCCCGACGACCCCGAACACCAACGCGAAGAGCGCCAGGGATGTAATTCCCCCGAGAATCCCTTGTTCGACGGTCTGGTGAATGAAGAAATTGTGAGCATGGTCCGGCTCACGCGGTAAAAAGGTTGGAGCTTCTGCTGGGCTTTCGAGAAGATATGTATACCTAAAGAGGTCTGGGCCATAACCGATTAAAGGCCTAAGCCAAGAGAGATTGAGGTCGTCGAACTCGAACCATGGGCGGTTTTTAATCAGTTCCCAAGACGTTTCCCAGTGTGTGCCTCTTCCGCCTATGAATCCTCCAAGGACATCAGTCTTGACCGACGTGATTCGTCCGACAACTCGGCCTGATACCGAGTCGCTTCCTGTGCTGGCGCCGGTCGAGCCGGCACTACCGCGACCCGGCAATGCGGACGGACCAAGAACCGCTGCCCCCACAACCACGACTGCCACTCCCACCGCCCCCATCAATATCATGGCCCTTCCATACCTATGAACGACAAAGAGCGCCGCGAAGGTGCCGGCCAAACCCAGCAGAGCAAGTAGAATCCCGAGCCCCGGGCCAACATTGACGATTGACACACTGCCTTGCCAATGTAGGAACGCCATTGATAGAACGCTCGCGAGCCCCAGGACCAGGCCAGTTCGAATCACCATCCGCCATCCCAATGAGAGAACAATAAGGCCGAGAAACACAACCAGCGCCAGTACCGCCCCGCCCCAGGGGCCTCTGCTGAAGGTGAACATCAGCCCGAGGAGCTGAACGGCCAGGATAAAGGCCCAGAGGGATGTGAAAAGATAATCCCTTCCCAGTTGCCCTAATTTTGGCAACGGTCCCCAACTCCCCCAGTTTTCATCGTGCAAATTTGTGGCGGCAGCTACAAGCGTTACTGGAACGGTCATCGACAATACCGCGCCAGCGAAAATCGCGTTGCCCATGAATATAGTGACTCTTGAGGGTCCGCCCCCAGAGACATCTGTAACGCCAAAGAAATCGTGGCCGTAATGCTGCAGGATGCCGTATAGGCCGACCAAGACACCCATCAGGACCACCGCACCTAGCAGCCGGACCAATTGCGCCGGATTTTTGAGATGGGTTGCAATAGCGCCAAACAGGATGCCATAAGAGGCTATCGTGTACGCGGAGTACCCATCCTGACCGGGAATCTCACCCCACATGCTGTTTGTGAACGACCCTGATAAAACCGTGCTCAAGAAGGTGGACCCGAAAAACAGCCCTGCAGCCAACACGAACCAACGTGTGGGATGGACCTTCAACCAAATGTTGAGAACCGATACCATCTTTGACGGCCGCAGTCTTCCGGCAAAAGTATCGATCGAAATTGATGGGAGAGAACCTTGGAACGCCTGGCTCTTGATGGCCCATTCGGACAGCCAGCATAGGGCCATCAACCCGGCCAAGGTACGCAGCAGAGCAACCTTTGGGACTTCTACATAAGCGATTATGGCTTCTGAAATCGCGTATTCCTGACCTAAGAACATCAGGGGCACCGAGAAGACTGTTAACAGCCACAGGCCTTCCATTCCCCGGCTGATCCAGGGCAGCAAAGACGCGCCTGGAGTGGTGGCAAGTGTGGTCGCGGAGGGTTTTGCCGTCGATGTGGTCACGTTATCGGTTCGATGTGTCCTGGGTGATGTTGTCCACCGAGTTGGAGGATGGGACGAAAACCAAATTGGCTACCCCGATTCAGAGTAGCCAAAACTTGCGATTATCCTACAACCAGTTCTGGGCATGCTGAAAACCCAGATTTCCTTCAAGGATCTTACTGATGACCATTATCCGTGTCTGAAGACGTCGATTCGGCCCGCTCCCGCCGGTTATCGGAAGAGTTCGGTTGACTCGACCCGAGGTTCTCCAAATTGATCTTGCCGGACCGGTGGTCCCACCGTGCAATCAATGTGTTCCACACGGAGAGCACGAGCAGCCGGGCGTCCAGAACGGGACTCAGCTTCTGGAGATATTCCATATCATATCGGTATTTCTCGTGAGGGTCGTCGCTTTTGTCAAATATCTGGGCTAAACCGGTGAGACCAGGCCGGACCTGAAGCCGTTTTTCAAAACCAGGCATCAGCTTCTCAAGAGAGCGCTGTTCGTCCAGGTCCAAAGCTCTGGGTCCGACGAAGCTCATGTCGCCTTTCCAAATGCTGATGATCTCGGGGAGTTCGTCCAATGCGGTACGACGGAGTATCCGCCCGACACGGGTAACCCGTGGATCGTCGTCGATCGTCCAGGCAGGCCCATGATTTTCGGCATCGACTACCATGGTCCGAAACTTTATGACGTTGAACGGGATTCCATCCTTGCCCATCCGTTGTTGTCTGTAAAAAACCGGGCCGTGGTCATCCAGCCAAATAACTAGTGGGATGACCATCCAGAGGATAAGCCAAAGGGGCAGCAACAAAGCATGCGCTAAAATGAGGACCGAAAGATCGAACCAAACTTTGTAGGCGCCTTTCGTCGTTCGACTTCCAATCCTATCCGCCATGCGGCCCTCGGTATGATGGGGTTCCGGTTTGGCCGGCGAACCGCCCGGTCATCGCGGTTGAGGATGCTAAATCCAATTCTTTGGGCTCCTTTTCCAATCTCAAGGTTCTAAAATCTTGAAACGAGATATTCCAATCACTCGACCCAACGGTCTTAGCGTGAGGCGACCGCGGGCAGCCTGCCCTCTTTGATGAGTTCATTTTCGATCCAGTGATAGGAAGTTGCCAGGCCTTCTTCAAGGCTCACCAAGGGCTCCCAATCCAGTGCCGCGTAAACTCGGGTGTTGTCGCTATTGCGGCCCCTCACTCCTTGTGGCCCGTTTAGATTATGCCGTTTGACCAGTCTTTTACCGGCGATCTCGCTGACCAGGTCAACCAAACCGTTGATGGTGATTAATCTCGATGTACCTAGGTTCAACGGGCCGCGTTGGTCTGATTCCACCAGCCGCGATACTCCATCGACACAGTCATTGATGTGCATGAATGACCGCGTTTGCTCCCCGTCGCCCCAGATCTCGATTTCTCCACCGTCCGGCGCCAACGCCACTTTCCTGCAGATCGCAGCAGGGGCTTTTTCCCGGCCGCCGTCATAAGTGCCCAGTGGTCCGTAGACGTTGTGGAACCGCGCCACCCGGGTTTCCAACCCGTGGTCCACGGCATAGTATTGACAGAGTTTTTCCGTGAAAAGTTTTTCCCAGCCGTACCCTTCGTCGGGGTCGTATGGGTAAGCATCTTCCTCGCGCAGTGGGGTGACATCGGCATCGCTTTGGAGGGTTTGGGGATATACGCAGGCAGAACTGGCGAAGAAGAATCGCTGTACGTCGTTGATCCGGCTGGCCTCCAGGAGGTGGGTGCTGATCAGCACGTTGTTTCCGGCGGCGTCGGCATGGTGGAAATTGATGTAGCCAATCCCACCCATGTCGGCGGCTAAATGGTAGACCTCGTCGATCTGCCGGGTGGCCATCAGGCAGTTGTCCAACCGCCGGAGGTCCAAGACCTCAAATTCATCCGCCTTCGATGGCTCGTACTCCGGCTCTTTGATGTCTGCGCCACGTACCCAGTATCCCTTGGAAACAAGGTAGCTCACCAAGTGGTGCCCAATGAAGCCGCCAGCCCCCGCTACCAGAGCGCGTTTCGCCATTAAAGTCCTCCCACCGGTGGTTTGATCAACATTGATTATCGCAGATGGGCCTGCCAAGAATTAGCTGCATCGGGATACCAAAATAACAAATTCCTGGAACTTAAGCCGAATTTAATGGCGGTCAACTTCTCCAAAATTTCTGAGACCGCTGATCTCCAACGCCACCAATCCGATGAACTGAGGTGCGTCTATCAATACGCGCCTCCAGACCCGTTTGGGTTCACTGACCAGCCGCCACAGCCATTCCAATCCCATATTCCGCAGCCATGATGGGCCACGGCTGACATCTCTGCTGACGAATTTGAATGCGGCTCCGGCACCCACGGCCACAGCCACTCGAAGCTGTCCCCGGTGCTCAGATATCCATTGTTCTTGTTTCGGCATCCCCAATCCGACCCACAGAACGTCCGGAGCTGCCTGATTGATGGCTTCCACGTCAGCGGCATCCTCTTCAGGGGTCAATTGCCGGAAAGGTGGAGAGTGGTGCCCAACAATCTTCAGGCTGGGAAAAGCCCCCATGAGATTGTCCTCCAAACGTTGGAGGACCGATTCTTCGTCCCCATATAAATAGCTACTGTACCCATGTTCGTTGGCGGAGCGCGCGAACTCCCAAAGAACATCCGGCCCGGTGTTTTTTTTGCTTAGTTTGAAGCCCCGCAGGCGCGCCAGCAGGACCATCAATATACCGTCAGGAGCGAATAGGTCTACAGATTCAAAAATGCTGCGTAGGTTGGCGTCCCGGTGAGCCGCCATCACGCCATGCATCCCGCTGTTTACTACATGACGGCAGCTTTTCTGGCCGCTTTCGACCCAACGCTCCATGCAGGCAACCACCTCGGGTATCTCCACCATGTGGACCTTGGTGCCGAGCACCCGGATTGAGGGGATTTCTTGTGTGCTCATTGGTTCGGCCGGGCGACCAGAGAACGGTCTAATTCACGTAAGAGTCCCACATCCGCTTGAGACCTTCAGCCAAAGATACCCGGGGCTTCCAGTCGATGGTACTGGTTACTTTCTTGATGTCGGCCATGATCGCGGTGGGGGAGTAGTCAATATTTTGCTCAAGGTCCGTGTACTCCACATCGGAGCGTCCGGAAACCTGGATCGCTTGGCGGGCAATGTCGGAGATTGTAACAATCTCGCCGGAGCCGATATTGAACACATCGTTGGCGGCCTCGGGGGTTACCGCCAGCCGCAGAACGGCGTCGATGCAATCGTCCACGAACAGCATGTCTCGCATGACGGCGCCGTTGCGCACCACAACTTTGTTCTCTTCTATTATCTGCCGGAGTACCTGGGGGATGATGTACATCGCCAGTTGTCCCGGCCCAAACACGTTGAAGAACCGGACCACCGTGTGATCGACCTGCTGCCGGTTGGAGTGGAACTTGAGGATCTCTTCGCCAATGGTCTTGCTCAGGGCATAGTTGGACGACTGGTCCAACTCGGCGTCCTCGGCGATTGGTTTCGCTGATGCTTTGTAGATAAGCGCGGTTGACGGGAAAAGGATCCGCTTGGAGATGCGGACGTGGTTCAGTAGGTTAACTGTGCCTAGCACATTGGTCTCATAGGTCTCCATGGGGTATTTTTCCGCGTATCCCGCGTTGGTGACCGCAGCCAAATGGATCAGGAAATCGGCTTCGTATTCCTTGTTCAGGTGACGCAGGTCAGCCCATTCGAACTCGACGTTGTGGAAATGTTCCGCGGGTTGGACCCGGTCTATGACCAGGGTCTCCGCTTTGAGGTTACTGAGCCTCCTGACCATATTGTGACCGATAAACCCTGACGCTCCGGTGACGATCACCCGCGCGCCGGCCAACTCCGAATCTGGAAAAGGAAGACTACTCATCGATTATCTCCGGTTCGGGAACCGGCATGATAAATTTCCCTT